>JAHIZR010000021.1 GCA_018814465.1 bacterium
AGAAGATTTCGACGCAGTTCATCGAGATCGAGATGCTCAGGTTGTCCGAGCTTTGTAATGAGATTCTGAAAGGGTGAATCGCTGTCCAAGTGCATTGTTTTGGTTCCTCCGTGTTGGTGTCCTTAATGTACGATAAGAACAACGCATTGTCAAGCAAAATATGTATAAATAGCACAAATGATTGTTTTTTGAACACGTAACCTGCACATACGTTCAATTCATATTTAATGTTAATTATTGATTATTAATAATATAGTGTTGATCTCGATTTTCTGATTCAGGTTGCTACAAAGCAGAAAAAGAGGTAAAGAGAGGCATGGATGCCTCTCCTTAAGTGTATATTATTCAACTTATCATTTGAAAATAATGAAGATATAAAATATACTGAACTTAGCTTCGAAGCAAATTTTTCTTATCCATTATGTGATATATAGCACATATATTTGAGTCTCTTTTAGCGCATGAGATAGTTGACAAACAAAAACAGCGAAGCATCCGCATGTTCTTTTCATTGAAGTTGCTGGACCCAAAAGTGCGTCTTTCTTTTCGCACTTATATTAGAAATATTTTACTTTTTATCGCGCTATCCTCTCAAAAAAAGCCCCCACCGGAACCGGCAGGGGCTAATGAAGGGAGTGAAACAGGCCGCATCACTTGAGGAGCGTCATCCGCATGGTCTGCAGCTGGCCGCCGGCTTTTACCTGTGCGAAGTAATTGCCGCTGGCCCAAGCACTGCCGTCAAAATCAATTCTGTGATTGCCGGGACCGAAGCTGCGAGTTTCCGATGCGATAATTTTGCCCAGCTCGTTATAGACCGTAACGGTAACCTTTGCGGCCTGATTGATTGTGATTGGCAGCGCTGTCGTCGGATTGAACGGATTCGGATAGTTTTGACCGACGGAGAAATTTTCAGCTATCGGTCCGCGCGGTTGTGCTGTCTCGATGATACCCATGCGGCCGATGGTCATATAACCCTCCGCAAAGTTTGGGTCAACGACGCCGTCCTCAGATTCAAAGGTAGCGGCTGTAATCACGCGCGGATTGTTAATCACCCAGCTGTAGGCGACGCTGGAGTCGCTGAAGCCTGGGTGCGGCGGCGGCCAGACCGCCACGGAATACCTGCGTTCAAAAATTCTCAGGCAGTCGAAGGTTCCGAAGGGAGTCGTAATGGTTCCCCAGGCGTCAGTCGTGCTGATCGCGGAATCGGTCGAGACAATCACAAAACCGGGTATGACTTCGTACTCCCAGTGAGAGACCGTCGTCCAGTTCATGTCATAGGTTCCCGGCAGCGGCGCGGCGAGTGCGGGAGCATCGTAGATATTGACTATGGCGGCTTCATCGGTAACTGTGGCGTCACCCAATTCGAAAAATCCATCCACCTGGATAAGCTGATAATCATAAGCCATTCCAACCGCCGAATCACCGCCGAAATCAACCACCTGACAGCGGTTGGCTGTGGGGAACTCAGCAGCATAGGGAGTGGCAGCCGGATCAATCCAGTCAATCTGAAGCGGATTTCCGAAACCGAGCTCCGGGATCGTCCAGGTCTGGTTGGCGCCGGCATTCCCGGCATCCCACGGCACTAACGATTCGGTAAACTGAACCACCATGGACTCGCCGTCTTCCGGGAAGTTAGCGGCGATGATGGTAATCTGCGCGGATGCGGATGTCATCAGAAGCAGCGCACAGGGCAGAATTGCTTGCGGTATCTTCATGATCTTATCATCCTGTTTTATTTGGGTCCGTTGCAGATGTTAATTTAATATTAAGAATTCGTACGAATAATTGCAAGGTAGTTTACATAAAAAAGACTGACGATTGTCAGCCTTTAAATGCTTTCGTTATTAACTACTTGACCAGTATCATCCGCATGGTCTGCAGCTGGCCGCCAGCTTTTACTCGTGCGAAGTAATTTCCGCTGGCCCAAGCGCTACCGTCAAAGCCAACGGTGTGGTTACCAGCACCAAATGTCCGAATTTCGGAAGATACCACCTCGCCGAGTTCGTTGTAAATTGTAATCTCAACATTGCCTGCTTTCTCTAGATAAATCGGCAGCGCTGTCGTCGGATTGAACGGATTCGGATAGTTCTGGCCGACGGAGAAATTTTCAGCTATCGGTCCGCGCAACGGATTCATATCGCTTGTTATAGTTTGACTGATTGATACATGACCGAATGTAAAAATCTCGCTGGTGTCCCCTTCCACCGGTTCCATATTCGCGCCGGTGAAGGGAAGCTCGGTAATCCATTGATAGGTATATCGCTGTTCGATCTCGGGCGGCTGTCCGGGAATCAACCGCATCGAGAAGCGATGTTCTTTCAGACGCAGCGACTCCCACGATCCGAAGGGCGTATTCAGCGTTCCCCAGCCATCGATAACATTAATTACTGAATCGCGATGCATAACGAATATGCCGGGCAAGACTTCCACGGAGAAGCTCGCCACGGTTGTCCATGCCGTGCCGTAAGTCATCGGCAGTTGAAAGAAGACCAGTTCATTGTCCAGCACGCCAATAATAGGCTCGTCGCCTTCATCCTTATTGACCAAACCGGTTAAATTAAGCCCGGAAGCGGAGAGACGCCAATAGAGCAGCACCCATTCATCGTCGGTCGTATCTTCCGCGAAGCAGTGTGTGGCCGTCGGGAAATACGAAGCATAGGCACTGGCCGAGGCTTCCATCAGCATCGTCGGTGTTCCAGTCTCCCATTCGTAGTCGGGAATCGTCCAAATCTGATTGACGCCGCCGGGACCGATAGACAGCGACTGAT
>JAHIZR010000022.1 GCA_018814465.1 bacterium
CCAATTCACGCGTGAGAAGCCAACGACCGCGAATCCTCCATCACTTAGATTAGTGGCACCGAGGAGTGTCGTGCCGCCGGCGCCAATAAAGCGGGAAGTCCAGAGGGTGTCAACCTGTGCGAAGGAAGCGGCCGCTGCCATCAAGAGCATCAGGATGCAAAGCAAGTTTCGAGTTTTCATAACGCTCACCTGGGCTAATTTGGATGTCTTATTTTAGTAGTATTATTTTTTGCGAAGCGGTAAAGTAGTCATTATGCATGCGCACGAAATAGACGCCGCTGGGGGCATCTGACATATCTAATTGAATTGTGTGTGACCCCGCCTGAAAATATCCCGCGGCAAGTGATCGGACAAACCGGCCCTGAATATCGAAGAGGTCCATAGCCGTTTTGCCGGGTGCGGGCAGATCAAAGCGCAGCTGCGTGATCAAATTGAACGGATTCGGGAACGCGGAATGCAGCGCATATTCGGTCACCGATTCGTTCGGCTGTGTATCCGTGTTCAGGGCAATGGCCGCAATCGGTATGTCATCGATGCTGTCGGGGCAGGAATGATTTCTGACGCGGACTGTCGCAAAGAAATCCGCGGTCGTACTCTGCTCGCTGTCCGCCAGAATAGTCAATGTCAATTGTGCAGTCTGACCTGCCGGAATGGCTCCCTGCGTTGGCGAGACGCTCAGCCAATTATAGGCGGGCAGTATTGACAATACGTCGGCCGTATAGGTCAATTCGCCCGTGCCGGGATTGCGCAGCGTGATCGTTGCGGTTTCCGCGATGTCATAGCGAATTGCCAGATTCAGCGAACTCGGTTCCCGGAGATATTCAGGGATACCGACTTGAAAATTGTGCGTATTGACTTCGCCTTCATTCAGCACGATATTTTCAACCAGCAGCGGCGCAATGCACGCATCGCTGACAAGAATACTAACCGTATCTTCCGATGCCGCGAGGGAATAATACCCGTTCTCATCGGTCTGGATGAATGCGCCTGATGAAAGCTCTACGCGGATTCCAGCGAGCGGCGCGCTATCTTCGATGTGGGTTACGCGACCGTTGACAATGGTCGGTTCCCCCATTCTGACAAGGAAGCCGATATGATATCCGAGAGTGAAGCTGGCATAGCCGAAGGCGAGCTGGCCTCCGGAGGACGCGGCAGAAATCCCGGAGAAACCCCAATCCTGCATTCCATTCTGCCACGTATCGCCAATAATACCATCCGAGCCATAATCATAGAGAACGGGGGTCGAGAAGCCGGTAAAATCGAACACAAACCGTCCGGCAGCGAGACAGCCGCCGCCTGCATCCGGGGCGATTCCAAGCAACTCGATGCCTGTCTCTGTATTCGACTGATCCGACCATTGAAACTCCCCTTGCGCATTGTACTTCAGGACGATTGAAGACGGCCACCACCAGATCCCGGGCAGCACGGCTGAAAGGAAGATATCGCCGTTCCGGTTCTCCTCGAGTGCGGTAATTACGCCGCCAAAGGCATTTCCGATTTCATAAGTTTCATCCCAGAGCACGTTACCCTGCGCGTCCAGGCGTACCAAGAGCGCGCTGAATCCTCCGATTGCGCCGCTGGCAATATCTCCGGCCAGCAGCAGAGTACCGTCGGCGGATTCAATGACCTTGCGGCCATAGGTATATTCTCCATAATCGTAATACCTCCTCCAGAGCGGGTTGCCATTCGAATCCACTTTAATGAGCATGGCATCCTTGTTGTACTCCGCGTCCGTAGTATCGGCGATAATGATGAAGTTACCGTCCGACAATTTCGTCACTCCGCAATCATGGTTGAGATCGGAGGCTGCGATATAGGAAGTCCAGAGGCTGTCCCCGTTTGAACTAAGCGCGAGCATATAGATATAGGTCAGCGGCAAATCAAAGGAATATTGTGTTCCGAAAATCCGCAGTGAGCCGTCGTTTGCCTCCAGAATTGCCCAGGGAGACTCGACCTGTAATTCTCTGAAATCGTGGATCCAGACGATTTCGCCCTCGCTGTCCGTGCGCATGACCAGATTGTCCTGATTGGTTTCAAACTGCTGGATATACGCGCAGAGCGCGAATCCACCGTCAGCGAGACCGACAGCTCCTGTCAGATCATAAGTATTACCGTCATAATCCGGCAGGACTCTGGTCCAGATAGTATCTATCTGCGCCACAACCGGCAGTGTCAGCCAGGTCAAAGCCAGTATGGTGCTGAGAAGTTGTCTCATGATCCGCCTCCAATTCGAAGTGGCTTGAATGGTGGTGCAAAGAATGGGGACCCAGAATCATGTGCTTACTTAATCAACGCGACTTTTCGAATATCACTTTGCTTGTCCGATTGCAGCTGCA
>JAHIZR010000023.1 GCA_018814465.1 bacterium
CCTTCCTCGGCGAAAGTCATCGTGAACAATGCAAGGCAAGCAATGAGCGCGATACTAAAGAGACGCATGTGTGTTTCTCCCTGATTGGAAATTTGCTTTTTGTCTATGCGGATTGAATGGATTATTTGAGAAATACCATTTTGTGGGTTTGCATGCTCCCGCCGGCTTTGAGCGTGACGAAATAAATGCCGGATGCCTGCTCGACAGCGCTCCACTGGATGCTGTGCTCTCCGGCGGAAACCGGGCCATCGACGAGCTTCGCCACTTCCTGCCCCTCTACATTATATATGGAAAGCGTCAGCCTCGCCGAATTCGGCAGCCTGTAGCGGATCGTCGTTGTGCTGTTGAACGGATTCGGATAGTTGCCGAGCAGTTCGATGGAGTGCGGTAATTCCGGTTCCGGAATATCCGACGCAAGATGATGATCCGGCAGCCGCAATCCCGGATCGCCGATCAGCAGATTCTGTTCACGAAAGATACTCTCATGAGATGCTGCTGTCTGTTTCCAGACGTTTCCAAGTGAATTCTCTGGCGAAGAGATAAGTTCTTGAAAGAACGTTTCCCGATAGCGATACGTAGCCATGACGAAAGCTACTCCGCTGAATGCAATATTCGCTATGGAACCGCCATGTGGGTTCGAAAGGAAGGCCCACAACAAAGGGGAAACACCTCCCGGTTCAGGCGTTATGTCCGCCATCATCCCGATAACTACCGGGAGTCGTTCATCATTGTTCAAGTCCGCAACAGCGGACGAGTCAATTCTTAGAGTGTTGGACCAATAGGAGATAACTGCGGAATCTGATCCTGTTGGACCGCCTAAACCGAAATAGGCAGTCAGAAAACATCCTATATTCAGGTTTTCAATAACGGTCTGGTGGCTTCCATGTGAAGGATGACCTAAAGGATAGTCGGCATAATTCTTCTCAACATCGAATTCCTCAGGAAACAGATCACCTAAAGGATCTGCATAGATTCCTACCCAGTTGAGGTGGTCGGTAGGGCGGTCAGCTATCAGTAGGACTCTATTCTGCCAATCCCCATGATCTGCTGATTCATAAGCGATAACTTTAGCGGCGTAGTCGAACAGCGGAACTCCCCATACAGGTGACCAAGGCAATCTGCCGACGCCGAATAATAGACTCAACACGGGCTCGGATTCGTCCCATGAGTAGTAATAGTCTGAAATAAATGGAATATCATTCAGGCTTCCCACATGTGATGGCACAACGTCGTGGTGGCCGATGATGAAGACATCCTTAAGCTGCGGTTCCTGCCAGTTGTTGTAGGCATAGTGCAGGAACTCTTTCAGCGTGGTGTCCAGCGGTGTGCCGTCCCCGAATTCGGTGAAGATCTCTTCGGTGGAAACGATCATCGAGACTCGTCCGTGATCGTCCCGCCAATCAGCGAGTTCTGTAATCCATTCATTCTGTTGGATGATCTCGCTGCTGGAAATAATCAGATAGTCCGCGCTGTTTGCCGTGTCGTGCAGATCGGCAACAGCAGGGAACGTAAATGCAAGGCAAATAAGCGAAAGCAGAAGGCCGGTGGCGCGTTTCATATCGCGACTCCTCTTTTTGATTTACGGTTGTCCTGTCCCTTTACCGTTTTCTCAAGGTTTGGCTCTGCTCTCCTTATTTTGTTAGTTTCTCGATAATCACTCGATCCGCTTTGGGGAAGGCGTAATCTCTCAGCTCCTCCGGCTTCACCCAGCGATAGTCTTTGATTCCGATCTTCCGAATCCGTCCGCTGATATGTTGACAGTCGAAGGAATGCAGCGTGATGCGGAAATGCGTGAAGCCATGATCGACGCTCAGAAACAGCTTCCCCACTTCGATCTCGATTCCCAGCTCCTCTAAAATCTCTCTGCGCACGCACTCCTGTAGGGTTTCGTCCTTCTCTTGTTTGCCGCCGGGGAATTCCCACAGCCCGCCCAGCATTCCGTCTTCCGGTCTTTGCGTAATCAGAATTTTCCCCCGCTTACGGATGATCGCGGCTCCGATATCGTAATGTGGAAGTTTCTGCTTGACAGCCTTCCGGGGCAGTACCGTAACATCCCTGCGTACATGATAAGCCTTACAGTCATCGGCTAATGGACACCCTGCGCAGTTCGCGGAGGTCACACGGCAAACCGTGGCTCCGATCTCCATCATCGCCTGATTCAGATCCCCCGGTGAAATTCCCGCTTTGACCGCCGTATGCATGATCGCCTCGGCGGCAAGTTCAAGGCACTGAAGCGCCTTGCCTTCGATGACGCGCGATTCGTTCAGCACCCGCGCCAGCACCCGCTTAACATTGCCGTCCACCACCGCTACCGGTTCATCATAGGCAATCGAGGCAATCGCCGCCGCCGTATAGGGACCGATGCCGGGAAGCTTCAGCCATTCATCATAGCTTGTCGGCAGTTTGCCGCCCGACTCCATTATATGATTGGCGGCCTTATGCAGATTCCTCGCCCGCGCATAATAGCCGCAGCCTTCCCAAGCTTTCAAAACATCGTCGAGCGACGCGTCGGCCAGATGCTTTACTGTCGGAAAAGCTTTCAGGAAACGCAAATAATACGGCCGAACCGTCTCGACCTGTGTCTGTTGCAGGAGGATTTCGCTGACCCAAATCCGGTAGGGATTCCGGTTTGTTCTCCACGGCAAAAAGCGGCGATTATCTGTATACCACTGC
>JAHIZR010000247.1 GCA_018814465.1 bacterium
CGCGGTATATTCCGCGCTCGTCTGCATCCACAGATTCGCATGCAGCAGCTCATGAGTCTTGCGGCTGCACGTTCCCGGACACTCATGATCAGCCTTCTTTTCAGCCGTGCAGCCGGTCAGTAAGAGAATATTCAGCAGCAGAATCAGATATTTCACATTTACTCCTTGTTCGTGACTAAATCGCTTTCTTAATCGCCGAGCCGTGCGTCCCCGCGCGGCCGAAATACATTGGGCTTGCTCTTTACAATATCAGCATTTCCCCTCAAAAAAGCAACGGGCGATCCCCTCCGGGTCGCCCATGATCCCCCGATAGCAGTTTACTCCCCCGGAACCAAGGCATGGACATAACCCGTCCTAAACTACTCGCGATCCTTACTTTACCAGCAGCATCTTCTTCGTTTCCGCATAACCGCCGGTGTTCAACGTATAGAAATAGGCTCCCGATGCGAGCCGCGACCCGTCGAACGTAAATGTATGTGTTCCAGCGGGCCGTTCTTCATTCACCAGCGTTTCCACCGCCTGGCCTGCAATATTGAATACAGTCAATGCCACATTACTCGTCTTCGGCAAATCAAACGCAATCGTCGTCACAGGATTGAACGGATTCGGATAGCAGGGATGCAAAATGACTGAGCGTGGCAATACGTGTGCTACTCGATCACTTGTGCCCAGAGCCTCTGTGCAATCGTAGATGCCGAAATAGAAACCATCGGCAACATAAGCGTATCCGTTTGATACAGCAATACTCCTTGCGCATCCCGGTGTATCATAATATCCGATTTCTACCGGGGCTGCCGGATTTGAAATATCGATGACCCGAATACCGCGTTCTCCATCCGCCGCGTAGGAAAAGTTATCTTCTATTGCAATATTATACTGCGCTCTTGGCGGATCAGCTATTTCTATCTCAAATGGAGCTTCCGGATTCGTGATGTCAATGACGACCATCTGTTCTCGCGTTGCCAGGTAGGCATAGTTTCCTGAGATGGCAACATTCAAGAGTTCACTTCTGCCCAAGTTCACTTCACTTATTTCAATTGGATTGGCAGGATCACTGATGTCGATGATTCGCAGACCTTCGTTACTGTCAGACAGATACAGGTAGTTCCCCGATACGGTGACGTTTTTAGTTCCGGACTCATCCGAAAAGGAATGCGATCCGATCACTTCCGGCGCTCGCGGATTCGTGATGTCGACTACATGCAAGTTCGCGAATAGTCCGGTGATATATGCATAGTTCCCTGAAACGTCGATTGAAGCAAGGTTGTCGATTTCTCCGCAGCTACCAATCTCCACGGGCATAGCAGGATTCGAGATGTCGAGCACTCGCAGGTAATCACCCGAAAAAGACGAATGGACCGTATATGCAAAATCCCCAACTACCGCTACATCCCAAGCCCTCGTCGAGGGATCGGGGCTGTTTACAGTGGTAGGGATTGTAGGTTCGCCAACATCAACAATTCGAAGGTCCGCACCTAATTGCGAGAGAAGAACGAGATTGTCAGCTACTTCCACTTCAATAAACTCCGTATGTGATCCATAGAATCCGACCTCCTCGGGCGTCGTCGGATTCGAGACATCGACAATTTTAAGACCTCTATCGCTATACGCGATATAGGCATAGTCACCGGATACCGAAACGTCCTGCGCATATCCGGATACCCAGTAGTTTCCTACTACGATGGGTGCTGTTGGATCTGTGATGTCAATCACCTGCAGGCCGGTGTACTCATTCGCCAGATATGCATAGCTCCCCGAAACCGTTACACTTTGAGAGTAGTTCATTACTTCACAGAAACCCGCCACAACGGGGATTGCAGGATTTGTAATATCTATAACCCAGAGACCGCCACTCAAACCGCCTGCGACATAGGCGTAATCTTCTGCCAACGCTACGCCGGCCGCGTATATCTCGTGTTCTCCACAAACTCCAATCTCTACCGAATGAACAGGATCTTCTACATCTATTATTCGCAATCCGTAATTCCGGTCCGCTACGAAGGCGTAGTTCCCCCTTAGGGCGACATCCTGCGCATTACCGGGCGTGTCAAAGTGTCCGATCTGACGCGGTTCGGCCGGGTTTGATATGTCAATCACTCTCAAGCCTGTGCTGCCGGCCGCGACATAAGCATATCCTCCGGTAACCGAAATATTGCGGGCATAGCCCGACGTGAAGTAGTACCCAACTTCCACGGGGGCAGCAGGATTCGAAATGTCAAGCACTCTAAGTCCCGCAGTACCTTCAGCCAGATAAGCATAATGCCCTGATACAGTTACGCCCCGAGTCTCATCGGGTGAATCAAAAAAGCCGAGTTCAACTGGATTTGCGGGATCGGATATGTTCAGGATCCGCATACCTGTCTCTTTAGTCGACACAAAGGCAAGGGAATCGCTGACAGTGACTGCAAGAGCTCTGTCCCAACAATCAGAAATCTGTCCCACCTGTCGCACATTGAGACTGTCTTGCGCGAGACTCTCGCCCGCAATCAGCAATCCCAACAGAATGAAA
The DNA here is from genome assembly GCA_018814465.1 of bacterium. Lineage (GTDB taxonomy): Bacteria > Electryoneota > RPQS01 > RPQS01 > RPQS01 > JAHIZR01. The sequence continues at coordinate 2,510 of JAHIZR010000247.1, forward strand.
TAGATCATAATTCGTCCTTCTGCTTGATTTCAAGGCTTGCGATGCTTGACCTGATGTAAGAGAGCTTTGGCTTGTATCTGAATTAATGAAGTAATAAAAGCGACGGGCAATCCCCTCCGTGATGCCCGTTTTCCCCCGGCTCCTTCCGCTTCTGGCTTTCGCACCCTCTGTACGGATTGCTTTAGCCTCCCACCGCGCTATTGGCCCCCAAGAACGTTTTCGCTAATTCTCATGCATACAATCCTCGCCTAAGACGATTCCATCGGAAACCATAACACAAAGACCGCTATGATTGTCATAGATACCGGCAACGCTCCCTGTTGTGCGGCCGTTTGAGTCCGTCAGAGGCAAGACCTCGACGAGCTCACCGAGAGTTGGGAGTGCTTCAAGTTGAACTCCGGCGAA
>JAHIZR010000248.1 GCA_018814465.1 bacterium
ACGATTTCTTCCTGCTTCGAGTCGGAAGAGAGTTCGGCATAATTACGGTATCGTTTGGCAATCTGAATGCCGGTATTCAGCTGCGGATCAAATAAAACCTGAGAAGCCGACACTCCCGCGACGACATCATTCTTTAAGCCCATCTCAAATTTTTGCGCCTTCGGTGATGGATTGAAGGGAGTATTCGGCGGAATAAAGAGCACGGGAAGTTCGATATTCCGCGTATAGCTTACATTGCCGTTCAATTGCGGATAGGCTCTGCCGTAGACTTCCTTGATGCGCGCTTCGGCCTCATCGATATCTTTCGCGGCGACCTGCACATCGCGGTTATGTTCCAGGGCGAGCGAAATCGCATCCGGCAGTGTCAGTTTAACCGGTGTTTGAATCGTGCTTTGCGGCGTGTGAGTCTCTTGCGCGTGGAGTGTACAGGCGGATGCCGCAAAGAGCATGAAAACGGCCGGCAGGAGACTGTTTAACAGGTGTTTTTTGCTTCGGTTTCTGTGCATAGGAAGAAAGGTTAGTTCCGTGAAGGCATAGTAGGAGATGTCGCACCGGGTCGCAGCCCGTCCAGAATCAGATTTACAAGAAAGAGGGATTCATCGATGACCTTTTCAATATCGAATTTCTGTATACCAAGAATGGAATCACGATAGGAAGCGCCCCGTTCGATTCCCTCGATAGAGGAGTTGACAGCGTGAGCGACGCGTGTGGAATCACAGGGACGGAATTCACCGTTCCGTATTCCTTGATCGATAATATCGGACAAGTACTTGATCAAGTCTTCGTGAAAACCTTTAAGGATTCGATCCGCAAGGGGCATTAATTCCATTTTAACTTGAACGGAGACTCCGATGACATTCGTGGTGTCCTTAGAAGTTCGAAGACCAGATTCAACCGACTTCAGAATCGCATCACGAGCTGTCATCGCCGTGGCTGCCGCTTCTTTCATTCTCGAGAAAACCTTAGTGGCAACTTCATGAATGACGGCAGAAAAGATCGCTTCCTTACTATTGAAATAGTAATAGAGCGATCCCTTTTTCATACCAACGGCATCAGCGATATCGTCAAGTGTGGTCTTGGCAAAGCCAAATTTTGAAAAAAGACTTGCGGCGATCTCGAGGATGTGTTGCCGCTTGCCTTCAGTGTCTGTTTTCAATGAAGATAGGCTTATGTTTAGGGTAATTCAAACAAAATAATAGATTGTTTGAATATAAGAACTGAGCAATCAGAAGCAAGTTTCATTAAAAAAATGGCTCTGGAAATCCAGAACCATTTGTATTTAATGAGATTGGAAGATTATTCACAAAGAATAATCGAAGAAACTTAGAAAAAATAGAGGCATTCAACTTCAGTTCAAGGTTCCATCGAGGCCACAACTCGGAAGAATCCGGCTTCATTGGAGCCGATAGGAGCAGTCCATGAGGTCTGATCGGTTGTCTGATAAATCTCCGGCCAGACTTCGGGATTGGCTGTGGAATAGATGTGATAGGAACGCGCACCGGAGACAGGCTGCCAATGCAGCATAATCGTATTATCTCCGAGTGCCGCAGTGATTTGGGGTTCAGGAAGTGTCTCAACGATTTCCTGCATAACCCACCAGTAATTTTCGGGTGTGATCGCGACATGGTCTTGATTTTCGACGGGGAAATAAAGAGCATCAAAGGAGCTTAAGGCAAGCAGATCGGGATCACCCGCGATGTTGTAGAACGGATCGGCGACCGCCAGATCGAGTGAACTGATGGACGGAATAAAACAATGGCTGGAATGGAGCGCCTGGATATCACCGTAAGGCGCTTCCACGTCGGCCAGCTCCTGCATAGTCGGGGAGAGCCCGCCGGGGGCATTGTCCCAAGGCCAGACAGGCGAAACGGTGACGGTCTGGTATTCATCCGGAAGCGGCCAGATGATATTGATCATGCCGTCAAAGATGGTGCGGGTTTGCGTGTTGTGCTGCGCCCAGACATTGCCGTCTATGTCAACAAGGAAGCTGCGATATTCCCAAAGAATAATCTGATCGCCCGGATTGAAGCCGACGCCCTGCATGGTGCCGCTGCCATTGGCGATAGCGACTCGTCGCGGCTGATCCGGATAACCGCCCAGACTGCCTAACTCACTCATGAAGCCGGCGCGCATCGGATCGGGGGCGGGTGTTGTTGACGCCGGATCGGTGAAATGGGTAACCAGCAGTTGTTTGGCGGCGGGGGAATTCAGGGCATCGCGTGAAGCTTCCGCTTCAGCGGACTGCGAGGCGAAAAAGTTCGCCCAGTATTGGATGCCGAGCGGGATGTTGGCTCCGGTGTGCGGTGCATCGAAGGATATCCACGTGCGGACATGATGCGGCTGACTGTTGGCTTCCATATAGGTCAGAGCGAAGCGTGTGGTCAGCCCGCCCATGCTGGTTCCGACCAGTGCGGAAGTTGTGCCGTTCAGAACGGTTTGATTAACTTGATTGAGCAGTTCCGCAACCAGATAGGCATTGGCCTGAATATAGGTTGTGGATTCGGTGTAGTTCAGCACCACCGCATCATAGCCCAGCGCGCGCATGTCTTCGAGGAGATTTTGCTCATTCATCAGCGCGTACAGTTCATCCCAATTCAGCACATTGCCCAAATCGAGTCCCTCGGCCAGAATCACGGGATTGGTCAGTGATGTATGTTCATCCGACAAATAGATGTATGCTTCCCCTTGGGCAAAGACTCCCGCATGGGAAACAGCCGCTTGCAGTTGCCAGGTTTCATGCGGAGTGGGAGTGTCCAGAGTGCGGACGTCGAAGCGGAAAGAACCGTTCAGTTCGATGCCGTCACTTTGCTTGGCACGTATTCTGATCGACTTCATCCCGACCGAATTATAGAGAACAAGAATATCAGATTTGTCCGGGACGAATCGATAGCCCAGCCCGTCGTCGAAGTCGACTTCGAGTGATTGCAGAGGCGACTCGATGTTGGTGAAATAGAAGCTGTCGAAGTCGATGCGGAATCGGACGCTGTTTCCCCGATAGGTCCAGTCGCACAGGGTGGAAGCCGCGAACATGGACTTGCTTTCAAGCTGTTCCATATTCACAGCGACGATCTGATCATTTTCAAAGGTGATGACTTTATCAGGATCGGTCTCCGGTTTCAGACTTTCATAGCGAAAGTTCAAAAACGCGATTGGATACGCATGCTCCTTCGCCAGCTTATTTCCGGACTGTCTGAGGTCAAAATGTGAAGGCGGGGATGACTCGCTCAGCGAAGCCCGTTTCAGTTCGTGTGCGGCTTGCAGCCAGCGCTTTGAATCAATCGCAGGGGACGATTTGCTGCCGTCTAATTCGTTCATCTTCGACAACGGCAGTACCAAATCATAGAAGATGCCGGAAGGCAGCGGACTTGCCTCAAGCGTGGAGTATTCATCAAGCAGGTATGAATGAAGCTTGGCCCTAAGCTCGCCTTCGGTTGGCGAAGCGGCATATACTGACAAGGAGAGGCAGAGGCTACAGACAACAAAAACGGACAGTATTCTCTTCATTAAGATCATCGTTCAATAGGTTAATGCTTCAATTTGGCTGGTTGATTTCATATCTTACAATATAGGTCAGATTATACGCAGAAGCAAGCGAAAAGGCAACGATAACGAATCTCGTTCCATACGGCTAACAAACTGCTAAGGATTAGAATAATATAAGTCTCACATCCGGACTATCGCTGTCCCCATGATGACTCGAATCCGTTGCTCCTCCAGATTGCGGACGACATTGGCAGATTTCTCGATCATATTGTCGCCCATCAGCAGTTCCATACCGGGTCCGGGCGGGGTCTCTTGAGTTTTCAGTTTGGCAACACGCTTGCGAAACCAGTTCAGACAAACTTCGGAATTGTCCTGCCATTCGGAGATAGAGCAGCCCTTTGACTCAAGGGATACTTGAAACTCTTCAGGAGAAATCAGGAAACTCATCTGCTCATTGCCGGCCCAGGGGACGGGAAAGAGCGGAGGGGAAAGTTTGCCCGCGCAGACTTCATAGAAAGCATAGATGCCGCTCGGGCGCAGCACGCGCCGGATTTCAGAGATTGTTTTCGAGAGTGCCGGCGTATTCATGATCGAATGCAGGCTCCAGACGCCATCGAAGGATTGATCGGGGAAAGGGAGTTGCGCGATATCACACTGTTGAAATGAAACTTGATCCTGCAGGCCGACAAGACGCGTCAATTCGGCGGCTGTCGAGCAGTAGGATTCAATCAGATCAATTCCGACGACACTACAATCGAATTCGGCGGCGAGCGCTCGCGCCGGGCCGCCGATCCCGCATCCCAGATCGAGAATCTTCATCCTCTCATGAAACTTAGCCAGCCGGGCAAGCTCGCGGGTTGCTTCCAGTCCGCGAATGTGAAATTCATCAAAGGCTCGCAAATCGCGGCGGGTGAGGTTCTTGATATCCTTCCCGGCAGCTTGAAGCGCCGTGAGAACGGACTGGAGCAGGCCATTTCGATGATAGTGTTCGTATACAGTCTGATTCGAGGTATTCATTGCACACGGTTGTTGTTGTCGCAGATACTGTAAGGTAACGAAATATTCATCTAAATCAACTCGAAACAGACGATCAAAGAAAAAGCCCGGCGATGTACCGGGCTTTTATTGGATTCGAGTTGACCTACTTCAGCAGGACAATCGGAATAGCTGATATCCCGTCGCTTGTTTTTGCTCTGACGAAATAGCGGCCCGAGGCGACCGCGTCGCCGCTGGCGCTCG
>JAHIZR010000249.1 GCA_018814465.1 bacterium
AATACTTGGGCGAACGGACGGGACAATCAGGAACAGGGCGGCAGCATTGTCATTTGCGCTTTTATCGTTGCTCTTGGTGAATCCTTTACCTTCGATCAGCAGAATGACACTTGGGACACCTATATCGGGCCGAATCCTGACGAACGCGGACGAATTCATCTGCGCGGCGCGTTGGCACAATATCGTCACGGTTATGTGCATCGGTCCAACAATGGCGGCACGGGTTATCTGAAGGATTACGATTGGGATGAAAGGCTTCAGTATTGGAATATCGGTTTGTTCCCGGATGAACCGCCTCTGGTGGATCCGCCCGAACTGGATTTCGGAGAAGTTGTTGTCGGAGAAAGTGTCTGGGACACTTTGAAAATTACTCCGGTTGTACCGTCAAGCTACTCCGGAACGATTACTCCTCAGCCCTTTTCAGTCCACCCCTCTATTATCCGGCTGGCGATACATTCCGGATTCCGATCAGGTTTACGCCCACACAAGCCCGGACCTACAACGGCTACGCTTATTTTTATCTGAGCGGAACTTTTAACTCGGTTGATCTGCGCGGCAGAGGCATCAATCCGCCGGAAGCGCAGGGCTTGGCGGTTTCCGTGTATCCGAATCCGTTTAACTCAGTTACCTCGCTCTCGCTGAATCTGCCGACTGGGGGCGAACTGAATATCATCCTCTATGATTTACTGGGTCGCGAGGTGGAAAGGCTACACTTCGATAATTTGCTCGCCGGACAACAGCTTATTCGCCTTTACATGTCACGGTATGCATCCGGCGTCTACTTCGCACAACTGCAATGTGCTGAACACACCATTACTCAGAAACTGCTGCTTTTAAAGTAGGAGGTCGACCATGATCCGCGCATCATTGTTCTTATCGCTTGCTGTTGCTTTCATTGCTTCTGCTCAAGATTGGCAATGGGAGAGATATGTAGGAACCTTCTGGCATGAAGCCGATCCTGTCCCGACCTTTGAACTATGGGAAGGATGGGAGTATGAGCCCATGGTGATCGCGGATTTCAACGGTGACGGCCGGGATGAGCAGATGTTTCTTAGTGGCTACGGCTATCTGCGGTCTGACGGTGTTTGGGATTTTGCATCGTATGGAGACGGCATCGATTTCTACGAGGAGCAGGAACCGGATGGACTTGCGGCTCTCGACCTAACCGGGAACAACAGGAGCGAACTAATTATCTATAGTTATGACACAAACACAGGTCAAAGAATCGTTGAATCATATGAATTGACTGAAATCGACAGCAGCACCGGAGAGTGGCTCCAATGGACTCACTGTGACAGCCTGCTTGATAGTCTGGACTACCCCGGTCTTCCCTATTACTCGGTCTTCGGCGATTTCAATGGGAACGGATTACTCAATGGTGCGACTTTCCACGACAACCTGATTACGGTATATGAACGAAATGGTTTAGGCGAATGGCAGATTCTCTGGACTGACGATCTTATTGTATGGGATCCATTGCTTTTCTCGGTCTTGGACCTCGATTCCGATGGCGATGATGAAATCGGCCATGTTTATCCCGGCATCGACTGCCTTTGCTACTTCGATAATTATTATGAAACCACCGAAAGCGGATTCGAGATTCATCACGGTGCCTATGACGGACAGCCGGTCGTGATGTGGGGCGGAGATTTCGACGGAGATGGATTCGATGAGGGCATCGTACATAACGAGAATGATGAGTTTCTATTTATGGCGGATCTCGTGCCGGGCGAGGAGCTTTACGAGGTTGTCATGCCATGTCTTTACCCTTCCAACAGTTTATTCGTCGGACGTGATTTAGGCAATGGCGGGCATCGGATCTGGAGCTATCATAATCAGCTTGCCTTTGAAATCGGGCCAATGTCATTTTCGCGAGGCAGCCGTTATTTGACATGGAACGACACATGCTGGACCGCTTCTGCGGCGTCATCTTGGGGTGGACATACTCTTGACGGCAATATGAGCGATATTGATGGCGATCAAATGCCCGATATCCTGCTGCATAAAATGTACGGAGTTCCCGGTTCTGCGTATGATGTAGAAAGCTGGATGCTCCAGTACTCTGCCGGAGGATATGTTAGTACATCAAGGTTCACCGGCAATGAAGATACTACTTTTGTGAATCTCCGCATAGGAGATGTAGAAGGAGATGGAGCGGGAGAACTGGCAGTTCGTATTTCCGAAGGTGCACCGGCGGGTTTGTACTTCTATGAAATTGAAGAAGTCTATCCCGGTTGGAGGTTTAATCTTCAACCGCATCTGAGCGACGGCTTGCCGACGAACATCACCGAGTTCACCCTCGGCGACATTGACAACGACAGTCAGGCGGAATTGATTGCCAAGGTCGGCGGCGGCTGGCGCGCCTATTTCAGGCGCAACGGTCATTGGGTGTTTTATCCGAACATTCTGCCTAACGGTATAGGTAACGGAATTAATCTCGTCGACTTCAACAACGACGGAAATCTTGATGTTATCAGTGAAAACGGAGTCTGGATCAGTCTGAGTCCGTCCCCCGCCTCCGATAATTTCATCCCTCGTCCTTCATCCTTCAGCCTTTCTTCCTACCCCAATCCCTTCAACCCGGTGACGACAATTCGTTTCAGCTTACCGGATGCGGGGAGAGTGTCGCTTGACATTTTCAATATCAATGGGCAGAAGGTTGAGTCGCTTGTAAATCAGCAATACACCGCCGGAACCTATAATGTGGAGTTCCACGGAGCGAGCTTGCCGTCGGGTGTCTACTTCGCTAATTTGCGGTCGGGAAGTGACCTTAAGACTATAAAATTATTACTCATGAAGTAGGTGGATGTTGCTTGTCTGGGGGATTTTCGGTATCTTTCGGATGTGACTGCCGCTTATCTCGCTTTGATTGCCCTGACCTGTATCTGGGGCTTGACCTTTCCGGTGGTGCAGGACTCGCTTGAGTTTGCATCACCGCTTGTCTTTGTGTCACTGCGCTTCCTGATCGCGGCGGTTGTCTTTCCTTTGCTGGTCTGGCCGCGCGCACACAAGCTGAATCGTGAACTGGTTCTGAAAGGCTTGTGGCTGGGCGTGCTGCTGTGCGGCGGTTATGCCTTTCAGACTATCGGACTCGAGCACACAACCTCG
>JAHIZR010000250.1 GCA_018814465.1 bacterium
ATGAGATCGAATTCACAGGTCATCGAGAAACGGTATTCTTGCACGGTGATATCATCGCCCGGTCGCGCACTGTAGGGTTCATCCTGTACCCTCAGAACCCGGCCCACCAGAATCGCGTCCGCCTGAGCATCATTAGTTACGCGCAGAGTTCCGTCCCTCTGAAAACTGCGAATCAATTCATCCGTTAATGTCTCGGAGATGCCGAACTCAGTCGATTCATTCTCCAGTGTCGGAACGGAAATCGACTGAATATCTCCGGCCTGCCGCCCGCGAAACGAATAAGTGCATCCGGCAAGAATTACCGCGCAGACAATCAGAAAAAGTATACTACGCAATGTTATACTCCTTCAGTTTACGGTACAACGTTCGTTCCCCGATGCCCAAATCGCGCGCGGTTTTTCGACGGTTGCCGCCGTTTTCTTCGAGAACCCTTAGGATCTGTTCGCGTTCCATATCCTGCAGCCGAGAGGTGGAAAGCGCCTGCTGTCCGGCCTCTTGCGCCTGACTTATGGTATTGATAAGCAGTGTCTTAATCTCCTTTACGTCCCGCCGCAAGTCCAGCAGCATGTGCTGCATAAGCTGCGAGTCCAGCGTTTCCTGCGGCTGTGACAAATGAACCGGTAATAGAGCAGGATTCGTGCCTTTGTACAAATGCGGCTGGAAATGTTCAGGCTCCAGCACCTGCGCCGAGCGTTCCAGCGTCAGTACGGTCTCAATGACGTTTTTCAGTTCGCGTACATTTCCGGCCCAATATTGATCTTGGAGCAGCAGCATCGCTTCCTGAGAAATCTGAGCAGGGGGGAGCTGATTGCGCTCCGTGAAATTAATCGCGAACTGACGAGCAAGCAATGGAATATCCGCGCGGCGTTCCCGCAGCGGCGGCACAACGATGGTCAACGCTTTCAGGCGATAGTACAGATCCTGCCGGAATTCACCTCGCGACACAGCGGTTTCCAGATTAACGTTAGTGGAAGCGATGACCCGCACATCGACTTTCTTAGCCTTGCTTGATCCGACGCGCATGTACTCGCGCTGTTCCAGAATGCGCAGCAGCTTGACCTGTGCATCAATCGGCATTTCTCCGATCTCATCGAGAACCAGAGTCCCGCCGTTGGCTTGTTCGAAATAGCCCAGCCTCTGCTGGTGCGCTCCGGTAAAGCTGCCGCGCTCATGACCGAAGACTTCGCTCTCAAAAATTCCCTGCGGAATGGCGCCGCAGTTCACAACCAGAATCGGCCCGTGCTTGCGGTGCGACTTATCGTGAATCTCTTGCGCCACCAGTTCTTTGCCGGTGCCGCTTTCGCCGATAATCAAAACTGAAATGTCAGTGGGAGCCGCCTGCGCGATGAGCGCTTTTACGGTTCGAATCGCCTCGCTGACGCCGATGATTCTGGAAATTTCTCGCATAATTACTTAGCTGTTGCCGCGATATCCGATCGAAAACGAAGACCGGATACAAGCAGTGAATGTGCGGATTGATAGGCATTCAAGCGGGCGGTCTCGATATCAGATCCAAGACCGACCGCATTAAAAATCCGCCCGCCGCTGCTCACTAATTTGCCGTCCTTCATTGTTGTTCCGGCATGAAAGAGCAGGGTGTGCCCGGTATTTTCGATAGTTCGCAGAGGAATGTCTTTCCGGTATGAACCGGGGTAGCCTTCGGCTGTCAGCACAACGCAAACCGCCGCGCCGCTTGCTGCGGGACTGCCGGTTGATGTTTTTAGTGTGCCGTCTATACAGGACAGCATCGTCTCAATAAGATTGTCCTGCATAAGCGGCAGCATGACTTGCGTTTCCGGATCGCCGAACCGGCAATTGAACTCGATCACCCGCGGTCCGTCATCCGTCAGCATCAGTCCGGCATAAAGCACTCCCCGATAAGGGCAGCCTTCTGCTTGCATAGCGCTGAGTGTCGGAGCAATAATCGTTTCGCCGATTTCACTCAGCATATCCGCCGAAACGTGTCCGGCAGGGCAGAGGGTTCCCATGCCGCCCGTATTCGGACCCAGATCGTCATCAAGCGCTCTTTTATAGTCGCGGGCCACCGGCAGTGGAGCAAAATGCTCACCGTCGCACCAGAAATGCGCGGAGGCTTCCGTGCCGAAAAGTTTTTCTTCCAGAACGATCCGGTGCCCTGCCGCTCCGAGCGAATCATCAACCAGGAGTTGCTTTGCGACCGCGATCGCCTCTTGGTCATTGGAGCAGACAAAAGCGCCTTTTCCCGCCGCCAGGCCATCCGCTTTCACGACGCGGCCGTAAGCGCATGGGTTTTGACGGATAAAGGATGCGAGTTTATCAAAGTCATCAAATATTTCAAACTCAGCAGTGGGAATCGAATACTTCCGCATCAGCTCCTTGGAGAAAACCTTGGATGATTCGATTCTCGCTGCGAGAGCCGAAGGACCGAAGCAGGGAATCCCGCTTTTCATCAGGGTGTCAGCTATACCTTCTGCCAAGGGTTGTTCCGGTCCAACAATGACCAAATCAGGCTTGCAGGATCGAATCGAATCTGCCAAAGCCTCGACTGAGTTCCCGTTCGGTGTCAGACTGCTCGCAATAGAAAGCGTGCCGCCATTTCCAGGAATGGCGATAAGCTCTTTGACTTCATTTTGCTTGGACAGTTTCCAGAGCAGAGCATGTTCTCTGCCGCCGGAACCGATTACCGCAATCTTCACTGATGATCCGCCTGTCATGTTCTTAACGTATTAAAAATCTCTCCAGAACAGGAAACTGCCGTTGTCATATGCCTGACTGCCTGTTCCAATCTGCCAGTTGCCGCCGATCGTGTCCTGATGAATGTATTGACCCCAGAAGGTCAGATCCGCTGAGTATGAGCCGTAATAGCCGGTTCCAGTCAAACTAAAATCCACACCCGCGACTGACCCCGCATTGATGTCTCCATGAAGATCTTCGTAAAGATTCGCATCCACATCGCCGATGAAATCAACTCCCCACTGATCCATAATCATGACGGCACTGCTGGTAACCTGCCAATAGTTGCTTGTCATTGTTCCCAGCCACTTGCCGGTCATATTCGATCCACCGATCTCACGGTTTAATCTCAGTACCGGCAGACCGGCCGGCGTACTGAAGATCAATTCGAGTCCTTCTACTGATATGTCCGATGAAGCGCGATGAATTACACCGCCATATGAATACTGCAGCCACAGACTGTCCTGCGCGGCGTTTGTCGTAATAGTGAGCATCTGTTCCCGCTCATCGCCGTATTCGATAAAACCCGACAGACTGGGGATGCCGCTGGCGGTGTCCGTCTCGCCTTCGATAACGGCCAGCCAGACGTTCACAAATCCATCGCCCAGATCATCATAGCCCACATAGGAACCGCCCGCGATGCTCGGCACCGTCTCAACCGGTTCCGTTGAACTCTTCTTACAAGCACTCATCGCGGCAACAAGCAGAATAAACAGGACAGCAAATGAAGCTGCTTTGGTTGCGCGTCGTCCCGTCATTTCAGTTTCTCCTTCAGCTTTTGAATTTCATCTCGAAGCTCGGCCGCTTTTTCATATTCCTGCTTTTTCGCCTGACCTTTCATCTCTTTTTCCAGACGGCCGATTAAGTCCTCAAGATCCATAATAGTCATATAATCAACCTGCGGTTCCTTGGAGATTTCCTTGAGTTTGGCGTCAGCGACGGTAGTGGAAAACAGCACCTCCTCGATACTCTTGATAATGGTCTGCGGAGTAATACCGTGCTCTTCATTGTATGCAATCTGAATCTTCCGCCGCCGTTCCGTTTCGTCGATCAGCATTTGCATGGAATCAGTGACCTTATCGCCATAGAGAATCACCCGGCCCCCGACGTTCCGCGCCGCGCGACACGCAATCTG
>JAHIZR010000251.1 GCA_018814465.1 bacterium
ACGGCGGCTTGCGCGGCTTTTTTTACACGGGGATGGTTTGTCAGACCCAAGTAGTTGTTTGAGCCGAGCATCAGGGTTTCCTTGCCGTTCATCATAACGGCAGCCCCCTGATCGGAGTCAATCGGCCGGAAGTAGGGATAGATTCCAGCTGCCATGACTTTGCGTGCGGCATCAAAGGATGCTACTTTTTCAGATATTCTCAAATTTTACCTCTTACTACACCTGTTCTGCACATTACTCAGCTATCGTACATATCAGAATACTCTATATCCTTAAGCCGCCATTGGGGTATTAATCTTTCCGGGAGAACAGATCGGACAAAAAGGGAAGATAGAATCCTCGACCCATGACGACATGATAGATCCCGACTAAGGCGGAGATCACACAAATGAGAAGAACGAGATCCCAGATGAAACGGAACCGCAGGATGACCGCAATGATTTCGATGATGAAAAGCGTCATACCCAACCGAACATGCCCGGAGACGAATTCCGACTGATCCTTGCGAGTATAAGGCAAGAGACAGAGAATCGGGATATAGGCGAGTACGGCCATGATCTTTTCATCGTCTTGAAGAACAGGTTCTCGCTGGGGGGTGGTGTTTTCGGGATCAGGATTCATCATGTGTATCCAACTTTGGTGGTACCCCCGACGGGACTCGAACCCATGCACCCGGCTCCGGAGGCCGGTGCTCTATCCAACTGAGCTACGGGGGTGAATCCTGGTGAGGGAACCAGGAGGCAGGGAATAAGAATACCGATTTCCCTTATTTAATAAATATAAGGAACATACAACGAAAACGCAAGAGTCAAACAAATAAAATAAGATATTGTAAACGCTGATGATAACTTGCAGTTAGCGAGAAATATCTGTTATAGAGCCTACCCCATTCGCGATCAGCTTTCTTTCTCGAGTGACGACAACATGGCTTTTTCGGTCATGAGATCAGGGATTACGCTCTCGTAGATGCGCTCAGCTTCGGAAACTGGCAGATTAATCCAATCATTAATGATGATCAGCGAGCCTCCTACTCTGCCAAGCATCTGAACCTTGACACCGTGTTCAGCGGCAAGATGCTTAAAGCCTGCCCATTTGTCATGACTAACCGTAACTACAACACAACCCGAAGATTCCGCAAAGAGCGTATCGACAACCGATCCCTTCCATGGGAAAGTGAGGATGGCACCGATGTTTCCGGCCATAGCTTGTTCAGCGATTGTCACGGCTAGACCGCCTTCGGAAATATCATGAGCGGATTGCAGCAGGTTTGCCTCGCCCAAGTCGGCGAGCAGCTCGATCAGTGATTTTTCCTTCGGGATGTCGAGTCTGGGCGGCACTCCGGCACGGACTCCATGAATGACCTTTAAATACTCGGAACAGCCTAAATCAGGACCGATGTCGCCAAGCAGAGCGATGAAATCGCCTTCCTCCTTGAAATCTATTGTAACCGCATTCTCGACATTTTCCAGCAATCCAACCATGCCGATAGCGGGTGTCGGCAGGACGGGTTTGCCTCCGGATTCATTATAGAAAGAGACGTTGCCACCCGTTACTGGAACCTCCAGCGCTTCACATGCATCGGCAATGCCGCTGACAGCTTCATGAAAGAAGTAGTAGTTTTCCAATTTCATGGGATTGCCGAAGTTGAGGCAGTTCGTGATGCCGACGGGACGTCCTCCGGTGCAGGCGATGTTGCGCGCGCTTTCGAGGACTGCCAGAGCGGCACCCCGCCGGGGATCGATGCCGACATAACGGGAATTGCAATCGGTCGAGATGGCAAGTGCGCGTCTGGTTCCGGGAACACGAACGACGGCGGCATCGCTGCGTCCGCCGCCGACACGTGTGTTCGTACCGATCGTGTGGTCATACTGCTCATAGATCCATCGTTTGCTGGCGATGTTGGGTGATGCGAGCAGTTTCTTAAGGACTTTCGTATAATCAGCAGGCGCAGGTAAGTGCGACGGATCGAAATTAATCAGGGCGTCCAGAGAATCCGGACGGCGGTAATTACGGCGATATTGTGGCGCGCCGCCGCCGAGAACCAAGCTGGTAGAGGGAACATCGGCAACGATTTTGCCGTCTTCATAGACTACGAAACGGCCCGTATCCGTCACTTTGCCGACCTCATCCGCGTGGAGGTCCCATTTCGCGAAGATGTCACGCGCGGTCTGTTCCTGACCGGCCTTGACAATGACGAGCATACGTTCCTGAGACTCGGACAAACAGACCTCGTAAGCAGTCATGTTTTCTTCACGGCGGGAGACTTTGTTGACATCGATTTCGATGCCCGTACCCGCTCGGTCGGAAGTTTCGCTGCAGGAACAGGCAATTCCAGCAGCCCCCATATCCTGCACGCCGATGAGAGTGCCGGAATCACTCAATTCAAGCGTGGCTTCAAGCAGCAATTTTTCTTTAAAGGGATCGCCGATTTGAACGGAGGGGCGACGTTCGGCGGATGCTTCAGAGAGATCTTCGGAGGCAAAGGTGGCACCGTGAATTCCATCCCGTCCTGTAGCGGCACCAACAACGAAAACCGGACTGCCGGGAATATCCGCGGTCGCGCGAATAATCCTGTGCGTTTCGACGATACCCACTGCCATCGCGTTAATTATTGGATTCTGGCTATACGAATCATCGAAGTATATTTCTCCGCCGACGGTGGGAACGCCGAAGCAGTTGCCATAATCACCGATCCCGCGCACGACACCGGATAAAAGCGCGCGATTCTTTGGTTCTGTGAGCGGACCAAAACGCAAGGAATTAAGCGCGGCGACGGGACGCGCTCCCATCGTAAAAATATCGCGCAGAATACCGCCGACTCCGGTGGCCGCGCCCTGATAAGGTTCAATAGCGGACGGATGATTATGGCTTTCCATCTTGAAGCAGACGGCCAGTCCATCGCCAATATCAATCAGTCCGGCGTTCTCTTCACCCGCCTCGACGAGTACTCTTTTACCCTTTTTAGGCAGGCGCTTGATCTCAAGAATCGAATTTTTATAGGAACAATGCTCTGACCACATTACAGAGTATAGGCCAAGTTCGACATAAGTCGGCGTGTGTCCGAGAATTTCCTTAATGAGCTCGTATTCGGACTCGCTCAAGCCATGCTCGAGCGCCGTTTCAATCGTCACAGGCGGGTAGTTAATTGGCATAATCAGGAACCGGTGGAGGTTTTGGACTGGAAATAATCGCGGACTTGCCCGGCGATCTTTGATGAAAGCCCGGG
>JAHIZR010000252.1 GCA_018814465.1 bacterium
ATGCTTCCTCCATCAAGGCTTTCAATTCGGGAGTCGCTTCCGGCAGGGGTTGTGTTTTCAACATCATGCAGTCATCTCCCTTATAGATGAGATGATTGAGCTTGGCGAAAGCCGGATCGTAATTGGGATAATCGGCGCGCGTGTGTCCCCCTCTGCTCTCTTTGCGAGCCAGCGCGCACATGGCGATGGCGCGGGAGATGACGAGCAGATTGGGCAGATCCATCGCGAGATTCCAGCCGGGATTATAATGAACCGTACCGCTGACGGAGAGGTTATGGGCTCGCGCATCGAGTTTATCGAGTTCCGCAAGCGCTTTCTTGAGTTCCTCTTCAGTGCGGATGATGCCGACCAGGCGCTGCATCATTTCCTGAAGTTCGCGATGCACGTCGTAGGGATTTTCCGTACCCTTCCCTTCGAACAGAGCCAAGCGAGCTGTCACGAATTTTTGCACTTCTTCATCGGAGGCGCGTCCGGTGGTTTTTTCGCGCTTGACATAGTCGACGGCGCCCATTCCGGCGCGGCGTCCGAAGACCACCAAGTCTGAGAGTGAGTTTCCGCCGAGGCGGTTGGCGCCGTGCAAACCGGCGGCCACTTCACCGGCAGCGAAGAGGCCGGGGACGGTGGTCATTTGTGAATCGGGATCCACTTTGACGCCGCCCATCATATAGTGCGCGGTGGGACCGACTTCCATCGGTTCCTTGGTGATATCAACGTTTGCGAGCTTGATAAACTGATGGTACATGGAGGGCAGCTTACGTCTGATTTCATCGGCGCTGCGCTGCGTGGCGATATCGAGCAGAACGCCGCCGTGGGCGCTGCCGCGTCCGGCTTCGACTTCGGATTTAATCGCGCGCGCCACGACGTCGCGAGTCAGGAGTTCAGGGGGACGGCGGACAGTGGCTTTTTTGCCGGCGGCAACTTCTTTCACCCACTGTACGGCTTCCTGTTCATTGTCGGCGACATCGTTCTTGAAGGCTTCGGGAATGTACTCGAACATGAAGCGCTTGCCTTCGCTGTTGAGCAGAACACCGCCTTCGCCGCGCACGCCTTCGGTAACGAGGGTTCCGCGCACGGAGAGCGGCCAGACCATGCCGGTCGGGTGGAACTGCAGGAATTCCATATCCAGCAGTTCGGCTCCGGCGAGGTAAGCGAGGCTCTGCCCGTCGCCGGTGTATTCCCATGAGTTGGAGGTAATCGTAAAGGCTTTGCCGCCGCCGCCGGTCGCCAGCACCACGGCTTTGGCGTGGAACATGATGAATTCGCCCGTGGGCCGATGATAGGTCAACGCTCCGCAGATTCTGCCGTTATTCGTGAACAGGCGGGTGACGCAGGTTTCCATATGGACATCGACATTGAGATGGATCATATGATCCTGCAGAGTGCGAATCATTTCGAGACCGGTGCGGTCGCCGACATGCGCCAGGCGGGGATAGGTATGCCCGCCGAAGTTTCTTTGGTTAATGAGACCGTCGGGAGTCCGGTCGAAGATCGCGCCCCACTCTTCCAGTTCCTGAATGCGGTCGGGAGATTCCTTGGCGTGCAATTCCGCCATGCGGTAGTGGTTCAGTCCTTTGCCGCCTTTCATGGTGTCGCGGAAATGGACTTGCCAGTTGTCGCGGTCGTCAGCGTTGCCCATGGCGGCGGCGGCGCCGCCTTCAGCCATGACGGTGTGGGCTTTGCCGAGGAGGGATTTCATGACGATGGCGGTTTTCATTCCAAGATTAGCGGATTCGATAGCGGCGCGCAGTCCGGCTCCGCCGGCGCCAACGATCAGTACATCGCTTTCGTGAGATTTCAGAGTAGCCATTAGAAGAACCTCACATCTTTCCAGATTCCCATGGCGCACATTCTGACGTAGATGTCGGCGAACCCGACAGCGGCGAGACTGATCCAGAAGAATGCATTATGATATTGATTGAGGAAACTGACAGCTTTCCAGACATTGTGGCGCGGCTTTCCGGCGCAAGCACAATGGTAGCAATCGACATTGCCGCCGATCAGGTGGCGCAGGGAGTGACAGCTCATGACGTAAAGAGTCAAGGTAATGGTGTCAAGGGCAACAACAAGCGAACCGAGGCCCATGCCGAACTTGCCGTTGAAATCGAACGCATCGAAGAAATGAATCCAGTGGAAAACGACGAGCACGATAACGATATAGAGGAAATAGCGGTGCAGGTTGTTGACGATTAAGAGTCCGGTTTCACCTTTGTAGTTGCGGTCGCCTTTGCCGACGGCGCAGGCATGCGGAGAGAATACGAGCGAACGATAGTAGGCTTTTCTGCCATAGTAGCAGGTAAAGCGGAAGCCGGCCGGAATCCACATAATGAGGAGGGCGGGCGACCATTTGAATCCGGGAATGATGCGGGTCAAGTCCGGAGAAAAGAAAGGGGAAGTGTAGGGCGCGAAATGCGCGAATTCACGCGGTTGGAAAGCAGCCCAGGTGGAGTAGACGACGAAGACGAGGAAAGTAGCGGCGAAGGCGGAGGGATTGATCCACCAGCCGTCGATTCGTCGGGTTTGTCCGAAGCGGTCATGGGCAGCAGGGGCAGGTAGTGCCATGAGCGAAAATTCCGATTATGTTAATGGGCGGGTATTATAGGTGGATTCGCTCGTAAAAAAGCAGAACGAATTCATAGGAGTTATTGGTATTCTTTGTCGAGAATGTCTTCGATGACGTACTTGAATTCGCGTTCGACATAGGGAGAAGGGACAACGAGAACGATTCGTTCCGGGAGACGGGACATTTTGAAGCTGCGAAAGCAGGAGCGAACGATGAGATTGGCGACAACTTTCACAGACAGTTCACCGGGTTCGATGGCCATGGCGGGAACGGCAACGGATTTAATGGCCATGTGCTGGCAGACGGACAAGGCCTCATCCAGGGCTTCGCAAACATCCTGACCGGAGGGCGGACTGGCGAGGGTGCAGATGGAAGTGTGAATCAGCCATTTGGCGCGCAAGGTCCCTGCTTTGGTCACGAAGGCATGTCCCAGACCGATGGGATCATGGTCGGCCAGCTCCTTGGCGATTTCCGGTCCGGCGCGGCGCACAAGATTGGAGCCGATGCCGACAACCGGATGCAGATCTTCGGTGACGGGTGAGATAAGCGCCTGTGTGGCGAGTTCCCAGATGTCGCCGATATAGAAATCCAGTTCGCCGAAGCCGTATCTCATAGATGCATCCTCTGAAACAGGGCGGTCAACAAGATTATTTGATTCTGTTTTTAAGAGCTTCTTTCAGTCTTTGCCAGCTATCATCCAAGCCTTCGGACATGACTCTGGTATGTCCCACGGCGGTCATAAAGTTGGCATCCCCGCTCCAGCGGGGGACGATGTGATAATGGAGATGATCCTGAATGCCGGCACCGGCGGGCCGTCCGAGATTCATGCCGATATTGAAGCCGTGCGGGGCGAAGCACTCGGTGAGAATACATTGGGCAAGGGCCAGCGTCCGTCCGAAGTCGGCATGTTC
>JAHIZR010000253.1 GCA_018814465.1 bacterium
GATATGGTATTCAGCGATTCACTTCACGGTTGGGTAACTGGAGAGAACGGTCTCATTGTTCAAACCTCGGACGGCGGCGAAACATGGACATCCTATTTCCTTGAAGAAAGTGCTTATAATATCTCAGAATTGTCTTTCATCGATTCCACATTAGGCTGGGGTGTCGATCCCGGCGGCGCGGGAACTACGAAGATCTTCCGCTTTGGGGAAGCCCATTCGACAAATACAATCATTTTGCCGGCGTTGCCGGTAAAACCGACAATCAACGCGATCTATCCTAATCCCTTCAACTCCATCACAACGCTGACACTATCACTGCCGGGAATCAGCGAAGTGGAAGTCAATCTCTATGATGTGATGGGACGGTACGTGAGAAGCGTTGTACAAGAGAGAATGACGGCGGGCGAGAACGCGCTGCGAGTGGATGCCGCCGGGCTGCCGAGTGGGGTGTATTTTGTGAAGGCGACTGCGGGGGAGTATAAGGCAGTGAAGAAGGTAGTGCTACTGAAGTGAAGAATACCCCCCCTACCCCCCCCGTTTGTCTTCGACGAAACGGGGGGACCGGAATGAGACTCCCCTATAATTCCCCCCATGGAATGGGGGGAATTATAAAAAGCCCCGACGGATGCCGGGGCTTTTTCAATGAGATTGAAGGAAGAATTATTCCTCGGGATTCTTAGCGGCGTCCATTTTGAGGAAGCGGTCGAAGAACTCGACCTGACGGCGATACTCATCGATGACGTTCACGCGTTTGGATGCGCCGTGGCCTTCATCGGGCCAGATCAGTGAATCGACTGGGATACCGTTGCTGGCGACCGCAGCAAGAATCTGACGCGCTTCATCAACGGGGACGCGCGGATCGTTTTCGCCATGTACGACCATCAGTGGCGTGCGAATTTTGTCCGCCTTGAATATCGGAGAAATCGAATCCAGGAATTCGGGATCGGATAAGGGACCGTATTCCGATTCGCGCAAAGCGCGGCGATAGTCGGCGGTGTTTTCCAGGAAGGTCTTGAAGTTCGCGATGCCGACTTCGTCGACCGCCGCCGAGAACAGATCGGGATATTCGGTAATCATGCCGAGCACAACATAGCCGCCGTAGGAGCCGCCGCGAATCCCGATCATGCCTTGCTGGGTATAGCCCTTTTCGATCAGATAGTCGACGCAGGCTTTGTAATCATAGAGCGAATGCAGGCGGTTCTTGTAGTTATCCATGTTCAAGAACTCAAGACCGTAGCCGGAGGACCCGCGCGGATTGGGAGCGATGAGTCCGTAGCCGTTCAGCATCAGATACTGGAAGTTGCGAATGAAGTAGGGACGGAACTGGCCTTCCGGTCCGCCATGCGCATCGACGATGAAGGGAATAGGAGTGCCTTCTTTATAATCCGCCGGCAGATAGAGATAAGCGGAGACTTCCAGTCCGTCAAAACTTTTAAAGGTGATCAGTTCGGGATCATAGAACAGCGCGGGATCGATGCCGGCATAGATCGAGTGCGTCAATTGTGTCAGCTCTTCAGTCTGGGGATCCCACTTCCAGACATCCGGTGCGAGTGTCGGGCTGGCAAAAGAGAAATAGATGTTGCCGTGTTTGTCGGTTCCCGAAGGAGCAAGCTGACCGTCCAGAGGCGGCACCGGAATATCCGCATTGGTTTCAAAATCACGGATATGCACGCGGCCCCAGCCGTCTTCATTGGTGATGGCGAACTTATACTTGAATTCGCGGCTGAAGCCCAATCCTTCGCATTCCCACTTCGTATCGAACCAGCCGTCGTCAACATATTCGACTTTCGGCGAGCCAAGCGTCATTTTGGCCATACGGCTGATGCCGTCCTTGTTGTCATTACAGGTTACCCAGAGGATTTTGTTGTCGCGCATCAGGCTGACCGAACCATACATCACATCCTTCTTGTCCTTCGTGATCTGCTTGTGCTTGCCGGTCTTCAGGTTCAGGTAGTAGAGATCGTTGTTGATGTTGGATGTGTAGTTGGCGATAATCATGTGCTCGCCGTCTTCGGAGAGATCGGCGATAACATTATAGCCTTCGGAACCATCATAGATCTTGCGGGAATCTCCGGTGGCGATATCCATCTGATAGAGGAAGAAATCTTTGCCGTTTTCCTCGTTGGAACGGTAATAGATGGAGGCATCATCACGAGTCCAGGTCACGGAACCGTACTGAACTTCGGGATTATCTGTCAACTGAATGACACGCCCGGTACGGGTGTCCATGAGGAACAACTGTGATTGTTCGGAGCCGCCGACATCCGCGCTGACAATGGCCATCGAACCATCCCAGCACAGATTGAAGCCGTCGATGCCTTCTTCAAAGGTAGATAACTGGTAGGGCCAGCCATCATCCAGCAGGCGGTAAACTTGATTCACTCCGGACATGCTCGAGTAGAAATAGACATCTTCACCGTCCCAGCTTACTCCGGCAGGCGAGTTGTTGCCGATCTGGAGGAAAGTAGCAATATCGGGGATATACTTGCCTTTGCCCAAGAGGGAGCGGTCACGGGAGGTTTCCTCGGCGGAAACTGCCGAGCAGGCGAACAGGATAATCAAACAGGTAGAAAGCAAACTTCTAAAAAACATAGCCTCATCCTTCTATTTTAGGAACTCGTCGTCTGTATAATTTGACCGTGATTAGCGAAAGGTGTTGCACTAACCGCGCTTGGGGAATTGGATGGATTTGTACTTCGTAAACAGCGGCTTGCACTTATTGCGCTGATACTTGCCGGTAGAGGTTACCGGGAACTCCGAGCCGAAGACCACGACTTTCGGAACTTTATGGAATTGCAGCTTCCGCGAGCAGGCAGTTATTATGTCTTCTTCAGTCAGTGTGGCTCCTTCGCGCAGGCAGACGTAGGCGCCGACCTCCTCGCCGTACCAGTCATTCTCAAAACCGACAGCCATCGCTTTGTCGATGCCGGGAATGGCGGCAAGGACCTCGTCGATTTCAAAGGGAGACAGATTCACACCGCCGCGAATAATCAATTCTTTCAGTCGTCCGGTGATGAAGAAAAAGCGGCGACCTTTTTCATCCATCTTGAAAAAGCCTTCATCGCCCGAACGGAACCAACCGAATGCAAAGGTTTTCTCGTTGATCTGCGGGTCCGCGAAGTAGTATTTCATGACATTGGTGCCGCGAATCACAATCTCGCCGCGCGTATCCGGCGGCAGCGGATGGCCGGAAGCATCATGGATTTCCATTTCATTCTGCGGGATCGGCACACCGATAGAGGGGAAGCCGTGATCGCGCATCCAGCTTTTATGTTCCGCGGGAGTCAGGTCTAAGGGCAAAAAACAGGAATAGCAGGTCGTTTCAGATAAGCCATAGCCGTGAAGGATGCGGATTTTGAAATGATCTTCAAAGGCTGCGGCTAATTCCACAGTGAGTGGTCCCGCACCGCATATTATGTGTCTTAGGGTAGGAGGAGGTTCAGGTGCGGGTGTTAATGATTTTGCATGCAGCAAGAATTGAAGGAGTGTCGGAACCACACTAACCACATTTACCTTTTCCTGACGGGTTCGCTCGAAAAAGCTTTTTGGGCTGAACTTCTGATTCAGAACAAGTGTTCCCCCGAAATACATCGGAGTCATGATAGTAACAACTGTGCCATTAACATGATGGATCGGCAGCACGCACATCATCGTCTGTTCCGATATTAGTTCGTGCCAGTCGGCGATCCCCTGCGCATCAGCCAGCAAATTCTGCTGAACCAGTACGACGCCTTTGGGATGGCCGGTTGTGCCGGAAGTGTAAACGATTAACACTTCGTCTTCCAGTCCGACATTCTCAAGCTGGGGAAGCTCCGCGGGGAAGGAGGGAAGATCGCGCGTGAAATGAGGTTTGCCTGCAAGCGGAGATTCGCCCGTGTGAACAATCACTTTCAAGCGAGGCAGAGAGGGCTGCATTGCTTCAATGCACGCGCGGTAAGGATCGCGCACAAAAGCCAGCACCGTTTCCGAGTTATCCAGAACATACTGAATCCGGTCGTCGGTTTCACCGGTATTGATCGGAACGACGACCGCGCCGAGCAGCCATGCGGCGAAATACTGCACGACGGTGTCGGAATGATTGTGCGTAATCGTGGCAATGCGGTCTCCCCGACGGACTCCATGAGCAATCAGCATGTTGACTGTGCGGATACAGTCCTCGTAGAAACGGCGGTAGCCGAATTCACTGCGTTCGCCCGTGTCGGAATAGAAAATCAAAAACGGCTTGTCCGCATACAGGTCAGCTTGCCGCCGCATGAGTTCGCCGATATTCCGGTAAGGAATAGCGGGAGGTTGAACCTCAGCGCCGGACAGTGTTCGGGCGTGATTTATCTTTTTGAGAATGTCGGGAGTTA
>JAHIZR010000254.1 GCA_018814465.1 bacterium
ACGCCGCAGAGTACGAATGGGAAATCGGTCGGGGTGAACTTCACGGCCCACTTCATATTCTCCGCCTGATCGCCGATCGCATAGTTGAAATACTCGGCGCTGCCGTCGTCATAACCAAGCGCGTTCCCGCAGAACTCGCCCACATCAAATCCGTAGAGTTCCGCGGGCGCTGTTTCAGGGACGTAGACCGCCAATCCGGAGTTGTCGCGTGTCCGCAGATAGTATTCGTAAGAACCGGCCGCGAAACCGGACAGGTCTCCCGCGAATTCATCATCATATCCGGTTGTGCCGAATGTCATAGAGTCGAAATCGCCGCCGCCGGCCAGCCGATAGAACAGCTTCACATCAAGAATGGAACCGCCCGCGTCCGGATCGGAACTGATCGCGGTCATCGTGCCGCTTCCCGTTTCAATATCGTGCATCGGATCATGCGATATTTCCGGAGGGTTGTTCACCGGCGCCAGCGGCATTGCGCCGTCGGCATTGGAGAAATCGCTTTCTCCGGTCGGGCTGGAGTAAATCGCCTTGACTTTATACCAGTATTCGTTGCCGTTGACGACATCATAGTCATCATGCGCGGTTGGCTCAACGGTGATTAAGAACGAGTACGAGCCGAATTCGCCGGTTGTTGAGCGATAAACGTCATACTCATCCGGCGTACCGGAAGCGGGGACCGTCCAGCTCAGCGGCACATGTCCGTCGAGACCGCCGGTGGCATCAAGATTTTGCGGTGGCATGAAATTAATAAACGGAGTTCCTGAATCGGCGTTGCTGTATTCGCTCTCACCGTTGAGAAAGACCGCTTTGATCTTGTACCAGTAGGTCTGCAAATGGACGACATCCTCATCGTCATAAAAAGTGGACATCGTATTATCCAGCAGGGTGTAAGTCCCGTACTGCCCGGTTGTCGAGCGATAGATGTCATAGCGAATCGGATTGCGCCACGGAGCATCCCAGTCCAGGGGGACGGTCGGTTGATTATCCGTTGCGACGAGATTACTCGGAGCGGAGTAGACATAGCGAACTGCACTATTTGCGTTGACTCGCCCCCATCCCATATAGACATCATAGCCATTTTCGTCTTCCAGGGGATCGCCGACTTCATCATCCGCCGTTGCTTCCAGAATGGATTCGACATCAGTTGGTGTCAGGGAAGGATCAACAGAGAGGATCAAAGCCGCGACACCAGCTGCTGCTGGGCAGGCACCAGAAGTGCCGCCGAAATTACTATAGTAGTCGCCGTTAGGACTTGAACTTGTATTATAACCCCATGTGCCGACAAGATCCGTCGCGTACTGGTCATTTCCGGGAGCAACCACATCCAGTTCGGATCCATAGTTGGAACCCTGACCGCCGCCCCAATCATCAGGGTCACAACGATCATCGTCCTGGTTTGTTGCACCGACGGCTATAACTGAAGACAATGTCGCCGGCCACTGCACAGCAGAGTTTCCATTGCCAGAAGAAACCAGAATCGTCAATCCAGCCGCTTGTGCATTGTTGAAAGCGGTGCTCACTGGATCTGAGTATCCGCCGCCCCATGAATTGCTCATCACGTCTGCGTTGTCGCGGGAATAGGTGATGCAGTTGATAATCCAGGAATCATAGGTCTGAATCGAGTTGCCGCTGATGATATAGCCCATCTTGGTTCCCATGATGTGGCAGTCATATCCCACACCCGCGATACCGAGTGAGTTATTGGTTTCCGCGGAAGCGATGCCCGCGCAGCAGGTCCCGTGACCGTCATTGGTGGTCTCGGGATTGGGATCGCTGTCAGCATCCACGGCGTCATAACCGGTTTCAATATGTCCGTCAAGGTCAGGATGGTCTATGTCGACTCCGACATCGCAAATGGAAATGACAATGGAAGAACTGCCTGTCGTGTAAGTCCAGGCTTCCGGCATGTCCATGTCCGCGTCGGGTGTTCCGTAATAAGGATAGCCTCCGGTGTTATTCAGATACCACTGATTACTGTAGTAGGAATCGTTCGTATGCGCCTTCACGGTACGAATCCAGTCCGGTTCAGCCCAGACGATTTCCGGAGTTTGCGAAAGACGGTTGCAGGTTTCGAGCACTGCTAAACCGGATAAATTCTCCCTGCGAACATGGTACATACCGTCTGCCCAGTCGCAAGCTTTCTCGATGGCAAAACCGTTCTGCTTCAAGAGCGTCTCCGCCGTCGTGCTCGAAATCTCTTTGACGAACTGAACATACAGTAGCGGACCGGGGATATGTTCGCAGTCATCATACATGAGCACCGGAGCCGCCCAAAGGATCTCCGGAAGCTTTTCCATTGCCTGGATGGCATTTTCGGCATCCGCTACCCTTGAGCCGGATTTCATGCGCAGTACGGTTGCTTGGAGCGTGGGAATATCACGTTCCACATAAAAAGCATCAAACCAGTCCTGCGTCTTGATCAGATTGGATCGATCAGATTCCGTCAGGGACTGATCGAAACCGACAGCGATCATACTTGTATTCAGCTCAAAGGAAGTCGTCCGCTCATCGGTCATTAAAGAATACTCGCGGCCGAACAGGGAATTGCTTGCCAGAAGCACGCAAACAGTCAGCAGCATTAAACACCTTCGGGACCCAAATAACATAATGTCTATACACTCCACGTTTCATCTGCCGGAACATCAATAATGCTTCCTCCGGCGGGAAGGTACATATTCATAGTAACATTTAATATACACCCATTGACCCACTAAAGTCAATCAAATGAAACTCCTTTCTTAATTTTGCGTTGGTCCTGAAACAATTTCGGCTCTTTTATTTGCGAGAGGAAAAGAACAAA
Source organism: bacterium (assembly GCA_018814465.1). Taxonomy (GTDB): domain Bacteria; phylum Electryoneota; class RPQS01; order RPQS01; family RPQS01; genus JAHIZR01. Next base: position 2,798 of record JAHIZR010000254.1, read on the forward strand.
ACGTGAACATCTAACATATTGATATTTAAATAAATAAAAAGAGTGAATAATTATTTTCGCGGAATCATATAGAAAACACTATAGAAAACGTGATTTCGATAATCCTGAATCATAACCGGACAAATCTCATCAAATTCATTCAGACGATCTGAATATTCTTTGATTCAATAGAGGCATCGTTCCAGCATCAGGCTTACAGAGATCATGCGGAGGGTCGTAAAGCTATGTATCCATCACCTCCCATTTCGGCAACGAAATGAGTGAACTGTTCTCTGATGAACAGGAGACAAATTACAAACTTACAGATCATGCATCAAATACACCTGTATCAATAGGGACTCACTCCTATCTCGAAATATGATACTTCGCAACACCCGATGAGAAATTTGCGAACATCTTTGACTCTCTTTATATACTTGAAATAATTACAATAAGAAATCCTGAAAATGAATTTCCATGAAAGGAATCGAAATAATGGCATGCTATTATAATATATTAGTTTAGCATTATCGACAAAAAGCAATTGCTCACTATTTCATATTGACTCTCAAATGAGAATTCAACTATTATACTGGCATTCCGCAAAGCCGCCCTCACTCGCCTGCACTCCGCCGGATTTCCAAGCCTGACAGATCCGAAAACACTCTCGTTCAGAAAGATTTTCAAATTCACATGAATAAACTGTATGGATACCCTGCGCTCGCCCTGGCCGCTGCCATACTTGCCGGCTGCGCTTCACCGCCTCCCGAACGGCCCACCGATGAGGAAGTGCTGCGGCAATTCGGCTGTGAAGCCGTCAGCAGCCCGCCGGCAAACGAAGTAAAAACACTGCCCGCGATTGATCTCTATATCGATGATTCGGAATCAATGCAGGGCTACGTGCGCCCCGCGTCGTCCGAATATTCTGCGATGATGGATCTGCTCAGGAGCAATCTGGCCACTGTCAATTGTTCCACAACGGTTTATCGCCTCTCAGATCCCGCGCGACCGCTCATAGCGAATTGGCTGCCCGAAGACGTTAACCGTCGCTGGTTCTACTCGGCCATCACAACTCCGCTGGACTCCCTGCTGATCGAGCATGTGCTCTTGAACGACGGCATCTCGCTGTTGATCACCGATTTTGTTCAATCCACGAAAAAAGAAGACCAGCAGGCGAAGCTTCAGAACGCGCTTCGCGAACTGACGACTCGTGAATTGGAGATTGAATTGTTCGGATTTCGCGGCCGCTTCATCGGCAGCTACTTCAAGGAATCGCTTCCCAAGAATAAATTCTCTTTCGGTGCGGACGACAACGTCGTGCGGCCTTTCTATCTGCTGTTGGTCGCTCCGAATCGGGAACTGCTTGAGCACTTCAAGCGGGCGATCCTGTTCGGAATCGAGTTCGAGCACTCCTTCAGACCGCGGGAAAAACCTTTGCTGATTCTGAACTGCGAACATCATGTTCCGGCGGAATACGGCGATAGTCCCTGGAAACGCGAACGCCGGCATTATCTCATTGGAGACGGCATGGATTCGACGCGATGGATGAGCGTGTTCAGTTTGCGGCATCCTAAAAAGAAAATCGCAGAGCCGCTCTCGATCGATATCCGCTTTGAACCGGTCCTCGATGTGCTGGATGCTTCAAAAATGGAAATCTCGGTAGAGAAAACAACCATGCTCCGCAATCGCTGTTTTACACCGGTTGCGGCGGAGGGGATTCGCGCGCTTGCATCAGAAGCGGAAGCCGGCAAACAGTACAGACTCGATGTCGCGCTTCCCAAACCGGAACCGATGACTTGGGATATTTACCGCATTCGACTTCGGGGCGGAGTGTCCAACCTCAACGTGCCGCGCTGGGTGGGGGAGTGGAGTACGTTTATTGATGACGATGATCCTGTCAATCGGGGGAAGACGCTGAATCTGCTGAATTCTATCCGCACAATGGTGCTGAACATTTCGGTGAATACCGTGATGCTGGATCAATATATCATGATAGGAAGAGGAGAAAAATGAATCCGCAATTAGTTGGACTGCTCTGGTGGATGCTGGAATCCCCTGATTCCGCGATTGACGGACAGGATTGGTCGGCATTCCTGAGGGATATAATGGACTATCTCCTGCCGGTTTGGATCGTGGGCGTCATCATCAGTGTCCTCGTTTACTATCTGTGGGCGAAGCGGACGCATATCTATCGCTCGTCCGACCTGTTCGCTCCCTACACGCCGATTCGCGCGCTCTGGCTTGGCGTCTTGCCGGGACTGTTCATGATCGTTGTCTTCATCATCGAGTATCAGACTCGCTTTGTGATGCGCGTGCCTGTTACATTTGCGATCATCATCGGGATCTGGACGACCCTGCTCGTTGTGGCCGTGTCATACGGGATTGCCTGTCTGCCGGGACTGACTCCTCCCAAATTCCGCTATCGTCCTTGGCCGAAATGGCTGCTCTAATCAACTATAATGCAGATGACAATAAGGAGTGAATCATGTTCACCATAATTGGAGCCGGGGGCAGTGGAGCCAGAGTCGTCGAAGCGGTCGTGCACCTTTGCGCCGCGGGTCTCGGGCCGGACACGCTGCGAATTCTGCTCATCGATCCGGATCGCGGCAACGGCAACGCGTCTCGGCTCGGCAGAATGCTTACCGCCTATTTTGAGTGCCGCAAGCGGTTTCAATCCAAGAAGCTGAACGGACTCGATCTTTTTTCGACGGACATCGAACTGCTCGGCATGAAGCTGGACCAGGCGGGTTTGGAACCGTGGTCTCCCGTCTCCAGGAAGACGACGTTGTCTGAAATGCTGAACACCGAACTGCTCTCGAAAAGCGGCATCGACCCGGATGTGCTGAAGCTGTTCTACGATAAGGAAGAGCTGAAGTCGACATTCGATTACGGATTTCTGGGCCGTCCCGCCATCGGCGCCGCCGCCATGTCGATGATCAGAAAACACCAGCATAAACCTCCGTGGAATCAATTGGCGGAGTATATTCAGAATGATACGTCAAGGATCGAAGGCTCCCGCATTATGATTACCGGCTCCGTCTTCGGCGCGACGGGCGCTTCGGCAATCCATCCGTTGCTTCGCTACCTAAGATCGATTCCCGACGAAAATCCGTCAAGATTGATCATCGGAGTGATGGCTCTGCTGCCGTATTTTTCGTTCGCGGTGGATAAGGAGACTATCAAAGCCGACAAAGTAATCGGTGAAATTGTGGCGCGCGCGGACGACTTCGCCTTTAAAACAAAAACGGCGCTTGAATACTACCACTACTTGCGGACAACTCATGAAGGCCGCAGTGTCTCCGAATCGGATTGGCCCAATGCGCTGTATTGGCTCGGAGACAACGATGCGATCGATGTCAAGTTCAGCCGCGGCGGACCGACTCAGATAAACCAATCAAGCGCGATTGATCTGTTTTCGGGCTTGACTTGTCTCGGCTTCTTCTTTGAAGACAGCAAGGAGCTGAACGGAACATGCTGCTATGCCGGTCCGCGGCAGGATGCGTTCAAAAAGCTTGGCACCAGAAATCCCAAAGGATGGGAGGACATCCCGTTCACGAGATCAATGAAAATCAGGGATGATGATATTCGACGCTCCCTCCTAAAATTCTGGCTGACCGGAGCCTATCATCTCGGATTCTGCGAAGAACTCAGAAAAACCGAGGATCTCGATCTGAAACCGTATTGCGTGCCGTGGTATTACAGGAACTTCCATCTGAAACACCGCTCACTGAGGTCTGAACCCGCGCGGGAAGCATTGACGCAGCTTTCGACGTTTTTCAACGAGTTTCACTTTCCGTGGTGGAAGGATTTGCTCGCCTCGGACGAGTGCATGCTGTTTAACAAACTTGCCTTCACGAATGATGAAGAATCGTCGTCACCGATCGATTTGAATCTGCTGCAAAGCCTGCTCTGGAAGAGTGCGGAGGGGAGTGAAAGCCCGCTGGAAGTCGACAAGTACTTCAGTTTGATGACAAAGCAGAAGGTGCCGCCGGGACTGGAAGAAATGCCGGCTTATCTGACCATACTAAGCAATGCGGCGTCGGCCTATATCAGAAACGAATATCCACTTTAGCAGGAAGACAAATGCCTAAGCGATTCTTTCTTTTCGGAATAGACTCGGAAACGAGCAACATCCCGGTTATCGCGAATCCGGGTCTCTGGAAGAGTGATACACAGGGGCAGGATTTCATCTCCACCTATGCCAGTGAAATAGTCATTGAACGGCAGCAAAGCGATCCGCTGCTGCTGACCTCGCAGCCTTCGGTCTTCGCCCGCCCCCTGCAGTTCGCGAGCGCGTTCGCGAACAAAGATCACCCGCTTCATCAATCTGTCGTTTCGGAGTGGCGCGGTCTGCTGGGCATCTTCGCGCTGCAGGGAAGAACCAATGTGCAGGTGACGGCAACGCTCTTTGTGGTGCCACCGCTCCGGGCGAAAGCGTCGAAAGTGACGGATACGCAGCTCCCCGCGGAACATGAGGAAAACATCCTGTCCATTCTCCGCGAGCAGTTGCCCTTCCCGGCTGAGGAGTGGCGGCAGTTCTGGCTCCTGCGGTGCAAAGATGAACTGGTCGGCGCGACTTCTCCGATGACGATAGTGTACACTCCGACTTATCCCTGCCATCCGAAACGAATCCCGTGGCGCAATGAAAACGGGCGGTTGTATGATCCGATCGATTACTACAAGCCTCCGCAGGGAAAACGTTCGCCGGATCTGTCGGTTCTCCACCATTGGATCGACAGACTCCTGCGGGCTGAGAACCGGAATTGGCTGGCCGGCATCGACGAGCAATGGGAAGCCTTGATTCTGGAGCGTCTGAAAGAATGGCGGGAGGACCTTGAGGCTTTCATCGATCCCTCGCTCACGATTGATCTCGGCTCGCCGGTCCCCTTGATCTCGAAAACCCCCTATGCTTCATTCGTTTTCCGAAGTTCGGAAGTAATCCTGAAGCGCGACGGCGAGGAAGTCTCCGTACCCAGCGATCTCTTTCGCAGGGATCGTTCCGGACAAGCCTTTATTATGCTGACTCACAGTCAGAAACTGCCTCCCAAACTCCGTGTCTACGGACCCGTGCTGTCCGACCAGATCAATCCGAATCTGCTGTCAGGACCGCGCGGTGACGCCGGCTGGGAGACGCCTGAAGGAAGAAAAATTCCTTTGCCTTATGTGATCGCCGATGAGCACTTCCTCCCCCGCCAACTGCTCAGACTGCGCGCGTCGAATACGGCCATGCTTCGCGGCGTATCGGACTATGCGCTCCCGCTGACGCCGGCGATTCTGGACTTCTATTCGTATGATGAGCTCGCTGAACATCCCGAATGGATATCCCTCCATGAAGATGAGCGGAACGTGTATGTGCGTCTTGACCTTCCGCTGTCGGGACACCGGCTGACGATTGAAAAATCCTATTCCATTGACCGCAGTGTGATCGAGGTCACGAAGACGCCGCTGCTTGGGATGTGGCCGGATTTCAATGATCCGGATTGGTACGCCAACTATGCGGTGCTTGTTGATGAAGAGGAGGCCGGCACCGTATTCGCCCCGATCCTGTATACAGGAAGAGTGCTGAACAGCAACTCCGCCAAATCACGCGAAGAAAAGCTACGGATCTGGCAGTCTCAGGAGCAAATCATCGGCTTTGCGGTTTTCGGTGCGGATCAGGAGCGGGAGGAATACACGAATGCGGGTATTATCCTCCGAGCCTCCTTGGGCGAGCAGGTTAAAACCCTCCATGATAATAAATGGACGGTCGGGCTGGATTTCGGAACATCGAATACGATTGTAAAATACCTCAATGGCGGCAAACCCCAGGAACTCCCGCTCGAAAACCGGATTGCCAAACTAACCCTTGCCGCCGAAGATTACGCGAAACATCTGTTCCGCGAATTCTACCCGTATGAAGGCACCATCTATCCGCCCTTCGCGACCTTGCTGACCAAAGTCAGAACCAGTGACTTCAGCTCCGTGCAGCAAGCCGCGTTAAGCTCCGCTGACGATCGCTCGCGCAGTGCCCGCTACTGGGATCAGCCCGAAGACATTGCCGATGTCGCCAAGGAGAACCGGCTGATCGACAACTTGAAATGGGGCGGCGGCGGCGCTAAAAGAGACGATGAAATCCGCAGTTATCTGCGCAGTATTGTCGAATACATTATTGCGGAAGCGCGCGCGAATGGAGTCTCGGATCTCGAATTTCGCTGGGCGTACCCCTTATCGCTTCCCGAAAATTCGAAAACGGCCATCAGCTCCTTCTGGCAGTCGGTCAGCCAGAATCTTGTGAATCCGAATGCGTTGAGAATTTCCGTGGCGAAAAGCATGTCGGAGTCCGAAGCTACCGCGTGTTGTCTGAGCCGTAAAGCGGCGGCAGCTTTGAAAATGAAGGCGTCGGATGTCCTGTCGGTCTCGATAGATATCGGCGGCGGTTCCTCGGACGCGGGCTTCTGGCTGCAGGAAGAACTGCTGGACACGGTTTCCTTCAAGCTGGCGGGCAACGATATCCCAAGACCCGTCCTCGATGAATCTCATCTTGCCTTTATCGACTCCGTGCGGGATTCCTTCTTCGATGAGTTTATCGACAAAGCCGCGCCGCAGCTCGTCCGTGACGAAGTACAAAAACAGGATCTGAAAAACGCGGTCGAAGGTCATTGGGATATCGCGTGGAATCTCATGATGCGCAGAATCGCTACGATCAAAGGTGTGGACACGCGAATCGAACCGAACCTGCATCCTGTCGTGCGCGCGCTCGGACAAGTGATCGGAAGAGAAGAACACCCGTGGGTGATGATTCGCGACCGGGCGTTTCTGCTGTTTTCGGGTTTGACGTATTATCTCGGATTGCATGTCGCTCATATCATGAAAGACAAACTGCCCGGCGAAGTCAATCTCTACTGGGCGGGACTGGGATCATCTTACTTGAGTTGGATTGCTCCTCCGGCTCAATTGGCTGCCGCTCTCCGCCAGGCTTTCATCTGGGGCTTGAAAAAAGTCAGCCGCTCGGCCGCCAACAAAGACGTGATAGTAAACTGTCTCGGTCAGGTCTTCAACCGTCCGGGCGCCAATCCGATTCCCGTTAAAGATGAAGTGGTTATTGGATTGCTCTCTGCGAACGACAAGTCTCGCATCAAGGTTGACAGATCGATCATCAAAAAAGTGCTTGTCGGAGAGATTGGCTGGACGGACGAGAATGGTGAAGTGGACTGGACGAGGGAAAGCGATGCGAAAGAGATCGCCGAACTGGCTCCTCCCACGGACATGAACGGTACGTTTATCGATGGATTTCTGCATTCTTACCTTCCGCACTGCACCGAAGGCTTGAACCTCAATGAGAAGCTGCTTTACAATATCGTCGTCAACGGACCGGATGTGCAGAACGCAATCAGAGAATCCTTCGACGAATATGGAGGCATTTTACAGCCGGTTTTCGCCAGCGAATTACTCGTTGCCATGGATAAGCTGGCGCTCATGTCGCTGGATGAAATACACTGATTATCGGTAGGCTTCGTCTGTGAAACTGCCCGCATCCATTTCGCATGGTTTCATTTCATTCGTCGGAACGGTTTGCCTGTTGCTGTCGATGGACGGTTCTGGGGCGAGCGGTTCCGAACTGAACATGAGCGGCGAACATCCCCGGGGTAAACTGAAACTCACCGCGCCCTTGCCTGCGGAACTTGGTGAGCAAGGGCAAGCGGCACTGGAACTGAGCGCGGTGGAAGCATCACCGGAATTCGTGTGTATTCTGAAGCAGCTTGCTGAACCGGTTGAGTATTCCGTGACTGATGGAATAGTAACGGCGGAGTGGGAATATATGCGGCATCCTGATCGCACTCTCAAACTGAAGCCGGACTGGAAAGTGACGCTGACAGACTTGCAGGGGAATGAAAACACCTTATCCGGTAAAAAGAGTATTCGCGGCTGGGATTTCGGTCCGCATCCCGATTCCCCGCTGCTGCTCAGATCGCGTCCCCCCTCGGAGGCTGCTTCGCTCTATCGGTTTGAATTCGGGATCGGCGACAGCACCATTGACTCGAAAGCGTTTTCTGAAACCGCCGCAACTGAGTGGTCGCTCGAACCCGCGGACTTGCAGGCGTACATTCGCGATGAGACGGGCAAAGCTTTCGACTTCTCGAGGAACAGCCTGCGCGCGTTATTGTTGATGCAAGCGCCCGAAACAACAAGACGGATTCAGTCTCTTTCGCTGGCCGTCAATGATATCTGCGGGATCGTCCATCGCTTCAATTTTTCATCGGAAACATCCATTGTGCTGCCCGGTTATGCTCCTCCTCCTGAACCGAACGCCGAACCGCCAGGCTCGAAGCCGCAAACTCAAACACCCCAACCGAAAAAGAAAAAACTGAGTGATAGAATCGTAGAGTCTCCCTATACACTGCCGCTACTCGGCGGATTGTTGGCGGCTTTCGTTGTTTTTTGGCTCTCTCGGATTCATTTCTTTTCAAGAATTCTCCGCCAGCTTGCCGCCTGGAGATATCGCAAAAGCCGCCGTGAAGAAAGTCCCCAAGTAATCGGCTCCGATATCAATGGCCGCCTCCAAAACATTGAACGTCTCCTCTCTGAAAAATCCCGTGAGTATCAACCGCAACAGCACTCAGCCGAGCAGTTAGCGAGTCATCAACGACTGCTTCAGAAGCTTCAAACCGATCTTACCCGAAGCTTCAGAGCGGACCTTGCCGATCTGGAAGCTTCTATCGAGCTTAAAGTGGTACGGAATTTGTCATATCTTGTGATAAGTATCCTTAACCTCGAGGAAGATGTGGAGTCGGGTCTTCAAAGCGACAGCCTAACTCTCGTAAATTCAGCAGCAAAGGCTATTGCCGAATCGCGCCAGAAACGCCTCAATAGAAGGCAATTTCTGCTTGAGATGAGGAACAAATATGGCGCGGAAAAGGTCCTGCTCGCTTCCGTTACGGCAGGTTCCTATTTTGAACGCCAGCGGATCACTTCGGTTGTCGATGAACTCGAGTTCGAGCGAAACGATAGTGAGGGCAACTGGCTTATCATCCGGCGGACATCGCAGGACTACCTGTTGCTTCCCATCGACTTCAGTCTGTTCGCGGATAAAGACTCCAAAAGAGCCGTGGGGATGATGTTCAACGGCGTGGTCGATATCAGCGAGAGTTCCCGCTATGTTCAGGTCTATAAAGCCGCCGGAATGACTTTGATCGACGCTCCAAGTGGTGATCGCATTCGCTGCAAATGCTCGGACAAGGGACGGGTAGGCAGTGAGTTGACGTCGAAGGATACCAGCTCCCCGCGTGTCCGCTCCTCTGCTTCCGAATTGAAAAAAGCCATCCAGGGATCAAGTCCGGAGGAAATCAAGGAAAAGCTGTCTCAACTATTCAGAGAGTTGGATACGAAACTGCCGTCCATGGTTCGCCGCGTAACGAGGGAAATGGATGAGATCGTAAAGGTCTCCGACCTTGCCAAAGAAGTGGAAAGCAGAGTCAAGTCCGAATTCGAGTCATGGATGCCGTCAATCGAGGATCGCATCAGCAGCATCCAGCAGGAAGTGCAGGACAACCACGTCACTCTGATGGAAGAACTCAAACGCCAGTCTGAACTGCTCGACCGCTGGCGCAGCGAGGAAGCGGAACAGCAGACTGAATCCAATCTGCAAAGTCCGCCTGTCACTGTGCGCGAAGCTGAAGCTGAACTCGAAACTCCGGCGGGAATTCCGGAACCGCCCGCACCGGTTCTGGACGACATCACGGCGCGTGAAAACAAAGCGGAATTCGAGCGCGGGCTTCCGGAGCACTGGCGGTCTCAGGCTCTCAGCGATCTGAATGATTGGATCTCAAGACATTCCGCAGAACTTCCGCTCGCGGATCATGACAGACATCTTGTGCTGATACAGGCGCTGCATGACTGGCTGACGAAGCATTTGCCGGTCGGCTACACGGCTTCGGTTGAATACTTGCACGAACACAATCCTCTTGCCCTTTCCCCGGTCGATATCCTGCGCGGCAAAGCAATGGAGCGCGGTCAGTCGGGCGAGTTGAGCAGCAACGCGCTGCTGAATCTGGTCGTGACAATCAACAAGGAAAACAGCTCCTATATCGGCATCATGCTCCCGCCCGCGGAGTATACTGATACGCTTCGCTTCGTAAAGCTCACTCGGTTGCGCGGCCGAATGAAAAGTGTCGGCCGGATTGTCTTGAATGAGAGCGAATGCTTCATCGTTGTGAAGTATCCGCTTTCCTGATCCCACTCCTTCGTTCCCGCTGCTACTCTGTCATTCCGGAAAATCAACAAGTCTTCGCTTCCAACTACTGTCATTCCGGAAAATCAACAAGTCTTCGCAGTTGATTTATCCGGAATCCCGAACTGCCCGCAGCCTATTATCCCACTAGGCAGCATGCTCCCGCGTGTTGCAGAAGATCAGTCTCGCCGAGCAGGGTTTAAGCGCTGAACATCTTTTCCTCTGCGACAGAGTATGAGCGCGCAACCCTGCCGGAATCTTCACGCGAGCCTACCTAATGTCATTCAGCACTAAGCAGCACGCTCCTGCGTGTTGCGGAAAATCAGGCTCGCCGAGCCGGGTTAAGCAGCGAGAGTGTTTCCATAGTGCGTGTGTCCCGAAGCTCGCGCAACCCTGCCGGAATCTTCTTTCTCCTGCTTTGCCTTCGACTAAATCATAACCGAGCCCGTTCAGCGACTTGAGCCAGCAGATTATTTTTAAAGCTCTAATCTTCTCCGCTGCCGATTCAGTTCTCCTATCCAGAATAAACTATCCTGTATGTCGCCGATGTCCCGCTTCCGCCGCATGATAGCCTATCTCAATCCTCGCGAAATGAACAAAGTTGGCGAGGAATGGAAGGGACTCCTGACTGTTCTCAGTTCCCTGCTCACCTTCTTTACGCTCTTGGTTGCGCTCTTCGGTTGGGTGAAAGCGGAACGATCATTGTCTGCGACGGAAACATCTCTTGTCAGGGAGCAATTCGAGAATAAAGCTGTCGTTGGCAGAAATGTCATGCTGGTGGAGGCGTACAACAAAGATAATCTCGATGCGATGCGGACGAACTTCCACAAATACGCGGGTGTTCCCGCGGCTTTCGATTTTGGCGACAGCATAGCGGTCGGCAAACGCAGCACCATGACGGTGTCCGGAACGGTGAAATACCCCCTGGACTGTCCCTCCTATTGGCTGATGTTCGCTCAGGACAATCGTGTCTGGCCGAAGGTTCGCCTGAAAAACGATGGATTCGAAGGAAAACGAATACAACGATCTGTTGCTGTCCCCGATGGTTTCACCCGCGGTCGGCTGTTGCTTGTCTGTGTGCCTGATTCCTTGGATGGAATGTTCGAAAACTGGCTTGCGCAAGGATATGATACTCCTTTGCTCAAACCTGCGGAAACCGATCTACAGATAGCGTTGACAGGGCAAGTACTCTGTCACGCATCAAATGGATAGAACAAGCCTTGTCGTTCTGGAAAATCACGTTCTTGATTACCAGTGCCATTTCAATAAAGGTCGGATTGGCAGTATCTCGCCGAGCCGGGCTAAGCACAGATTACTTTTCGCTAACGAGTATTTCAAGGTGCGCATCCCGGCCGGAATCTTCACGTGAGCCTACCTAATGTCATTCAGCACTAGTGCCATTACCAGAAAGGTATTCTCGCCGAGCCGTGCATCCCCGCGCGGCCGAAACAAGAAACACTGTCATTCCGGAAAATCAACAAGTCTTCGCAGTTGATTTATCCGGAATCCCGATAAAAGCCCATACTCACATTTCAACGGAGCGGCAATCGACACTAGGCAGCACGCTCCCGCGTGTTGCGAACATGTATTCGCCAGTTGAGTTTTTAGATATGTTCTGTTATCCGCACATTAAGGAGGAATTATGATATTGAACAAGCTGACTTTTTCATTGTTCATCATGGCCGCAATCTGCGATCTGTCAGCGGCATTCGGAGCGGAGCCGGAAAACAGTAAAGCTGTTTTCTTGACTCCGCAAAGAGGATCGATTATCCAAAACAGAAGACAATTTCCTGCCGCCGTACAGCTCAGTGAGTTTAAGTCGGAATCCAATTACTGGATCGCCATCGCCTCGGTTACCGGGCATGACAGTACTTGGGACGAAATCGTCACGATCCATAATCGGATGCTTGAAAACGACACGAATGTCCCGCCTGCGGGATTAGTGGAGTTAATGAAGGAATGGAAGCCGAACCTCTTCTGGCCTAAATTTGCGGTTCCTGAAAGTCCATATGAGAGTCTGGTATTTGATGGCGGTAATAATCCTTTGCAGGGTCTCGAACCACAGCCAATGATACTCCTTGCGCTTGACGTCGATGACTCTCTGCACGAATTCTTTAAGGCGTGGTTTCGGCAGGGGACGGAAGGCAAAGGATACCAGGGAATCCCCGTGTCAAGGTTGGGCAAAGACATGATCTTAGGCCGTTGTGAGATAATCTTTCCTTAGAAATAGTGCATATATCAAACTGTCACTTGA
>JAHIZR010000255.1 GCA_018814465.1 bacterium
GATCGTGTGATATTTCGAAATGTGGCTGGTTTTCAGCATTGACGGAACCGGATTTGAGAGTTAACTAATAGGTTATTCCTAATCTTTGGTCATGAAGCGTCTATCGAAACCAACTCAAGTTCCGTTGACTTGCCGATACCCTTCCGAAGCTTCTCACACTTTAAACTGAACGCTGGAGCTACTTCCCCATCAAAACAAAAGTCCCCGCCAAACGCGAGGACTTTGTAACAAGCTGAAGCTCCCGATTCATTGAAGCGGGGCTTTTCTTATTCCCTCCCATTCCATGGGGGGACAAGGGGATACCTTCGATGCCGAGGCACTCGTCCCCGGGTGCCCGGAACTCTTTATCCCTTGTTCTGCTTCACCAGTATTTCCAGTTCGTCCACCATCTGCGTGAACTTCTGCATCGCCGCCTCGATCGGGGCCGGTGTGGACAGATCCACTCCCGCGCCGCGCAGCAAGTCGAGCGGATACTTCGATGAACCGCCGCTGATGAAACCAAGATAATCGTTCAATTCCTGCTCGCCGCCGTTCAGCACGCGATCCGACAGCGCCAGCGCGGCCGCGATCGACGTCGCATACTTGTAGACATAGAAATTCCGGTAGAAATGCGGAATCCGCAGCCAAGTGTAGGCATAGAAATCATCATAGGTCAGATCGGGACCGTAATATTCCTTCAGCAGCTCATCATACATTGCGCTGAGTGTCTCCGCCGTCAACGGCTCGCCCGCTTCCATCGCGCGATGCATATTCAGTTCGAACTCGGCAAACAGTACCTGCGCGATCAGCGTCCCGCGAATATTATCCACGAACTGATTCACATAAGCCAGCCGCTTCACGGGATCGGTTTCCGTCTTCAGCAAATGATCGATCAGCAGCGCTTCATTGAACGTGGAGGCGACTTCCGCTACAAACAGAACATAGTCCGCATAGATGTACGGCTGATTCTGCGAGCTGTGCCACGTATGCATGCAGTGTCCCATCTCGTGAGCCATCGTGAACAGATCATCCAGCGTGCCTTCATAGTTCAGCAGCATGTAGGGATGACTGGCGTACGAGCCCCAGGAATACGCGCCCGACCGCTTCGATTTCGTGGCATAAACATCCGTCCAGCCCGCATGGAATCCGTCCGACATCGCCGCGTTGTATTCCGGTCCTAACGGCTTCATCGCCTCCTCGATCTTTGCCACTGCCTTCTCATAAGGCCACTCTTCAGGAGCCCCGGTGAGGGAACAATAAGTATCATACAGATGCAGTTCGTCCAGACCCAGCGCCTCTTTGCGAATGCGAATATATTTATGCAGCGCGTCCAGATGCTTATGCACCGTCTCGATCAAATTGATATAAACCGTCGTGTCGATGTTGTCATTGTCAAGGGATGCCTCCAGCGCCGAATTATAGCCGCGCGATTTCGCGTAGAAAACATCGCCTGAAATATTCGCCGCCATCAAACTGGCAAAGGTGTTTTTGTATTCCGCATACTTGTTGTGCAGCGCGGTTGCGGCGTCTCTGCGGACTTCTTGATTGTTTTCCTGCAGCATCGCGCGGTAGCGCGCCTCGGAAAGCTCGACTTCCTCGCCGTTGGCATCTTTGATTTTCGGAAACTGAATATCCGTATTGCGCAGCGCCGTCGCGGCGCTTGTCGCATGACCGATGGGTTCGCCGCTCATCGACAGTATCTTTTCTTCGCCCGAACTTAGCGTGTGCTGCTTTGTGCGGAGCTGATTGTCGAAATACTGCTTATACAAATCTAAACCATCAACGCGCTTGTACCAAGCATTAAAATTCTCGCTCGGAATCGAAACCAGCTCCGGACTGAACCACGATGTTGCCGTGCCGATTCGAGTATAAAGCGAACCGATCCGGTCCCGCATCCCGATATAATCCGAGATTCGCATATCCTCATGATGCTTCATGTTGGCATAGGCATATGCGTTCTCCACACGGATCGAGACATCTTCATACAGCTTCATGAAATCATACAAATCAGATCCCGACTGACTGATCTTGCCCTTATAGGATTCCAGTTCCGGAATCTTGGATTCGAGATAAGCATAGTCGGCTTCCCATGCTTCATTATTGGGATACATGTCGGACAGATCCCACTTATACTTGTCATCGATCGATGACCGCTCGGGGACGGCTCCTTCATCGGCGTAAACCGTCAAAGCCACGACAACCAGCATCAATGCCAGCATCATCACAGGGATTCGAAAACGGAGGCCAGCGAACATAGATTCTCCTGCTGAGTTTATTGAATCAATCTTTTTCAAATAGAATAACACCGGCTCAGGCGACTCTGTCCTTTGACGGGGATTTGCATTTCCTTTGTTAGAATATTAATTATATGACTTTGTTCCATCAAAATCAAGGAGGATTGTCGCGGCAATTTTTGCTACACTTACTTAAATGATTGATATATAGTTATATATAGAATTAGTTGTTTTCTTTTACTCTAAGCAATGTATCTTGCTGTTTGCATCAACGCCGTTTAATACTACTGATCCAGTCCGAGTCAACCTCCCGTTTTCTTCTCCAAGCCTCGAAATACCGAGAGGCATTATAAAATGAATTGTTCTATTCCTGTTAGCCTCACTCGTAGATACTGAAACTAAAAAGAGTTCTGTCTGCTCTTCGACTCCTCGCACTTTAGCTTTCGCCTTGACAATCTGAGTTGACCAAAGTAAATTATCCTCAACGTTCACCTTGGACCCGCGAGTTGCCTGCAGGCAACTGCGAGGCAATCTCGCTTCAGCAGACAACCGCATGGATGATAAGATATAGAGAGAAGACAAAATAACAGTCTGTTCCGGGTGGATGGCGCAAAGGCAAGATCAACTGATCTTGCCTTATTTATTAGTGACCCCTTTTCAACTCACTACTTTTACTGACCCACCATCCTCATCGTTATAAATGAAAAAGCCTCATCCTGCATTGATGAGGCTTTTCTTACTTGCCGTATTAGGGGACAGACCTAAAATAGACTTGACGCTATTCGATGATCATCTCCCCGGCTTCTTGCTCTCCGCCCAGAATCATCTTGAAGCGCCCCTTCTGCTTCGGCAAGAACGTGATAACTGTCGTATGCGCGGCAGGCAGAAGTTCATAGAGTTCTAACTCACTTACTTCAAAAATCTCATCAGCTGGTTCCAGATCGAAGCGATGTACCAGCATCTGTACTGGCTTGTTCTGCTTCAATCTTACCGAATCTGGGGAGAAAATCCCCTTCAGCTTGAGTTCAACCTGTTGCAGGGGCAGCTCGTCGGAGTCCACTTCCGGCTGTTTTCGGAAATACAAATAGCCGAAAATCAAGGCCACGACTCCGATTAAGAGAAACAAGGCAATCGGATCCTGTACGCCTGCGAAAATCATCTCACTGTCCATTATTGCTTACGAGTCCTCGCCTCTGTCCAGCTCGGTCCGCAGTATGAGAGGTCTCATTTCCGAACCACGGCACTTTAGCCTAAGCTTTAAAAGTAGATAAATTTAGGGAACTTTTACGAAAATTCATTGGTATACAATAAGCAGCCGGAGAAGACAAGCAAATCTGTTAACTACTACTAACCGCACATAACCTAAGAAAGGGGACCACCATGGTCATTCTCAATGTGCAACAGGCTGCGAAGTTCTTGGGCAAGACGCCGGCAGCGCTACGCAACGGCTACAAGAGATGGGGCGTTCCCCATTTCAGGCTCGGCGGGCAAATTAAGTTTACACAGGAAGCCCTCCAGGAATGGGTGGCGCAAAACATGACCGTTGACGCTTCGGCGTCTGCGGACAAGTCCGCCACCTCCACCAAGGACGGTCGCCGAGTAAAGCGTACGGCGCATCATACCAAGCAAGCTTCGCCTTCAGGCAATATCATCGCCTGAGTCGATCTATAAATCGACACAAATAAGGGTGCCGGGATATCTCTCCCGGCACTTCTTGTTTGCATCTCTACTGCATTCCGCCGGATCGGGCAAAGCACAGAGGACTTCCTTCGTTTGAGTCAGTGAAAGTGCGCAACCCGGCCAGAACAACACCTATCACGTACCCTACTCCAGCACGTCCTCGTCTTCCGCGCGCCAAGCCGGGCATACGATGCACAGGAACGCAAGCTTTTCATCCCCCAGCGCTTCGATTCGCTGCCGGCCAAGGGGAGGAATATAAACCGTATCGCCCGCTGC
>JAHIZR010000256.1 GCA_018814465.1 bacterium
AATCTCTTTCAGCTTTTTAGGAGGGATGCCCTGTTTGCCGATCTTGCGAAACTGGGAATTGGTGGTATCGAGTGTGAGAGGCATGAGCGGAACTGCTCCGAAGATTGTGGACTCTTGCCGTAGAAAACGTCTTTAAGATTCCGGGCACCCGGGGACGGGCGCCTCGGCGGTATTGGATTCCGGCCGGGTTGCGCACTCTACTGACTCGTTTGCCAAAGAATCACTGTGCTTAGCCCGGCGCGGCGGATAATATGTCCGCAACACGCAGGAGCGTGCTGCCTAGTGCCTTGCGCGGCGGAAAGAAACTCTGGAGCTTTATCGGGATTCCGGATACCAAACCTTCGAAGACTGCGGTTTGGTTCCGGAATGACAGTCATATCTTTGAATACAAGTATTGCAGAACGGAAATATCAACGTAGCTGCCGAATTTATGCCCCGCTTCCTTCATCACGCCGACATCGGTGAAACCCAGCTTGTGGCACATGTTCAAGCTGACTGTGTTGGAGGTTGCGATGCGCGCGACCAATAGATGCATGCCAACTTTCTCCCCCGCCACGATAAGTTCCTGCAGCAGGCGCTTGCCGATTCCCTGCGCGCGATGACGCTTATGCACGAAGACGGATGCTTCGGCGGTCTGCGAATAGGCGGGACGGTTTGACCATTGTGTTAATGATGCCCAACCCGCGATCTCGCCGTTCAAATCACAGACGATGACCGGCCAGGACTCCCCGTGTCCTTCCAGCCAAGCCTGCCGCTCCTGAACACTCTGGATGATGGTATCCATCGTGGCGATGGAGTTCGTGATCGCGTCGTTATAAATTTCCGTAATCGCGGGAACATCGGAGGATACGGCGCGCCGAACAGTCAGAAGAGATGACATACGACAGAAAAATCAGCGGTGTGGACAGGAGCTTCAAACAGCGAAGCGGCGAGGCAAGGGCGTGACTCGCCAAGATACGTTCTTAACTTCTCATTATACGAAAGTTTATGCGCTATATCAAGGCAAAAAAGGTTAACTTTATGTCAGAGAAACCGGTCTGGGAGGCAAGGGGAAGGCGAGTTGGTTCTCAATCAGCCGGACAGGAAAAAGAGGAAAGCTTCTACAGAGGAAAACCGTGGCTTGGGGTTTGCAGAATCGCATGGAGTTCGCCAAATCGCGCTCTGCTCGTGAAAAACTAATAACTTGGACACCATTTTTTACTTGACAAACTGGAAAGATTTTCCTATTCTACAGAAGCTTAGGAATTTAGAGACCGATATTAACGCAAGTTCGTTAGCTGTTTTCCCGCAAGCTTTTAAATTTGGACACAGCACTCAGATCCGGAAAACGGGCCTGAGGGGTGTGAATTAAAAGCTTAGTTGGTGTGCGGTTTGCGAACTTTTTTGTTATATTGATTGCTATGGCAAACATATCCCGTAAAACATTCATTGTTCTGAGTTTACTTGCAATCACGACTCTATTGTGGTCGGAGGGCAAGTCGTCTCTGCCATCACGCACGGTGAAGTCGGGCAAGCAGGCTTCCAAGCGGATTACTGAGTCGGTGGAGCGGCAAGTCAAGCTGGTTGACTACTCTGAGGGCAGTCTCCTGATCGAGTGGGAATGTCCCGAGCCTCAGATCGTACGAAATGCTGAAAACGGAGAGGTTTCGGCGATTCGAATGAAGGGACTTATGCCTCTCTATGAGACTGGAGTTCCTGAACTTCCGGTAGCCGGAGAGCTACTTGATTGTCTGCCGGGGCCGGTCAGTTTCCAGATTATTGACTCAGAGTTTGAGTCGGAGGAACTGGGGACTGTACAACCGACACCCGAGGATTACCTCGTTGATCTGCGTCCAGAGGATGACTTTGTTCCGGATGATCAGGCTAAGTCTTTCGCGGAACGGGTGGCTGAGACTCCCAAGAAAGCAGGACTCTGGCCGGAGCAGGTCGTAACGCTGACCGAAGCCGGAGTCTATCGCGGACACCGGCTGGTCGCATTGAACATTCACCCGGTGCGAGTCGATGCGCGGAGCGGAAGGGCTCAGATATTAAAACGCATTACCCTGCGGGTTACTCTTCCGCGCGAACAAACCGTTGGCGAGCGGGCCGCGGATGATGTTGAGGAGACTCGATTGCTGAAGAGCCTGCTCGGCGAAATGGCGCCGACTGCTCAACTGACTCGCGCTGCCGAGCAAACGATACCCCGGAGCGAGAGTAATCCGGTGCTGGACGCCCCCGCCGACAACCGCTACCGGATAATCGTCAATGAGGATAATGTCTTTCGAGTCACCGGTGAAGATCTGTTATTTGCCGAACTGCCGTACTGGGAGATTGACCCGATAGACCTGCATCTTTGGAATAAGGGCGAGGAAGTGCCGTTTTTCTTGGTGGGAGGATTGGACGGTCATTTCGATGAAGAAGACTATTTTGAGTTTTTCGGAGAGCGCAACACGAGGACGATGCTCCATATTGATTCATCCATTTATGAAGATCCGTATTCACAGGATAATGTTTACTGGATGACTTGGGGCGACGGCCGTCCGGGGATTCGGCTGGGAGTTGAAGACGGTTCCTGGCATCCAACCTGGACCGCGACTGATTTGGACCGGGTGCGAACAAAGCAGCATTTCGAGAAAGACAATTATCTTACGCGGCTGTCGCAGACTTCACGGATTGCCGCGCCGCAGCTGCAGACGGGCGGCCCCTTATCGATTTACCGGGATTACTGGTTCTGGGAAGAGCGGATTGATGCCTTCAGTTCACGCGAGTATGCTGTGAGTTTGATTCATCCGTTCGTGAGTTTGGGCGGGATCGGCACAGCGACAGTTATTCGCGCCTGTTTGAACGGTTTCAGTTGGGGAATCGGCAATTCGGATCATCACAGAGCGGTTGTTTCCATTAATGGATTGACGGAGCGCGGTCTTTCAGTCGGCAAGGTTTCAGCCAGCGATAACAATACCGTTTGGCGCGGCCAATCGTCGACTATCATAGAGTCCGATTTATCGAATACGGATCCGGTCCATCCATATATTCCGAACATCACATCGGCGGCGCTTTTCCATGGACCGAATGTGATTCGTGTTGATTGTCCGGGAGACGGATTAGCCGGAACGGATGATAAGATATTAGTGAACTGGTTTGAAGTGGAGTATGACCGAGCACCGCGAGCGTCACAGGATTTTATCCGATTCACGTTTGACAAAGCACGCGGGGATACCTTCGCTTTGGATATTCGGGGCTTTTCATCGCGAGATATACAAGTCTGGAAGCTCGGGCAGAGCCGGCTCACAAACATGAATATCCGCAGAGTCACGCCAGTGGATGAGTCCGCTTCTTGGGCGGCGCAGTTTCATTTGATTTCAAACGATGCATATGACATGATCGTCTTCAGCGATCATCATGTCAAGCCGCCACTGATGATCGTAAAAGACAGCACGGACATCGATTTGCGGAATCAGACGGGGGCGCGTTATCTTCTGATTACTCATGACAGCTTTTTGTCTGATCCATCTCTGATGCGGCTTGACAGTCTGCGGCGGGCTTCGTTTTTCGGATCGGTCTTAACGGTCCCGGTCAGCGAAATCTACGAGCAGTTTTCCGACGGACTTGAGACGCCGCTTGCGATCCGCGACTTTTTAAAATATGCATACGAGCATTGGCCGATACGGCCCACTCATGCTTGTCTTGTCGGAGACGCGATTCTGCGCCAGCGAAATGGTCATCCATCGGGAAATCTGATTTCATCGTTATTTGCTCAAACGCTGGATTTCGGGATTGCCGCATCCGATATGCTGTTCGGATGTGTATCCGGTCCGGACTGGGATATTATTCCCGATATAGCCGTCGGTCGGATATCCTGCCGGACTCCCCAGCAGCTTGAGACCTATGTCGAGAAGGTTTATGAATATGAGAAAAATCCTGATTTTGAGGGATTGTTTCAAAGTCAGGTGTTAATGATCGCGGACAAGAATGACTTTGACTTTGATTTCGTAACGGATTTTTCGGAGTCTACACTCAGGCTCATGTCTCCGGATGCAAATATCAGCCGAGTTTATTTGGACAGCATCACGACGGGGCAGGGATTTGCGAGGCTGCGCGATGCTTTGAGTAACGGTTCGGTCATTGCCAATTATAACGGTCACGGGGGAGGCGGTGTATGGAGCGGGACCGAATTGATCAACACGGAGGGAGTCGGCCTGCTGATCGGACAGAGCACATATCCACTGATTACGAATTTCACCTGTTATGTCGGGGCTTTTGACGAGCAGAACAATAATGCAGTATTGGGTGAAATCTTCTTGTTCGCGAGAAATTCGATCACTAACGATCTTGTGGGAGCGACGGGATTCTACAGTTCATCCGGTGTGGGATGGGCGGCAGCCGGAAATTCGATGCAGAAGAGCCTGTTTCAGTTTATTCTGGACCGTCCGGCTCGTACTTATGGGGAAATTGTTCAGTTGAATAAAACGAGATTCTGGAGCTCCATCGGGCAAAGCATCTCCTTCAACTCCAATTACTCGATGATGATGATGATGAATCTGCTGGGTGATCCGGGGATAAAGCTGGCGCTTCCGCGCGAAGATCTGTCCCCCGGTCTGGCCGAGCCATCGAATGTGGTAGAACACGGACAGACGGTGCATGTTTCAGCGGAACTCCCATGGATTCCCGAAAGCGGAGAGCCGACCTTTGTGTATGCGCTTCCCTACAACGGCGATATTATCGATACGATCGAACACCGGCCCGGTCATGGCAACCGGGTCGTGTCGCCTTATGTTGCGACGACCCGTTCGCCCGCTTTTGATCGCACCCGGGTGATACCGAATTTTGTTTACACACAGCAATTCGACTCGCTATCACTGGAGATTACCTCCCGGTTCGTCACCCCGCAGGGCCGGGTCGTCGTCTACGCGACGGATCCGTTCAACAGCCGCAGCGCAATCGGATCGTTTCCGATCTTTTTGCGCGACAGTCTGCTGACCGTGCGAATCTATGACGTGCATACGTGGCCGAGCGATATTATTCTTAGCGATTCCGTATTTCAGATACGGGCGACGATCATGCATGAGAACGATATGTCAAGCGTCTACATGCGCGGCATTTTCCGCCCGGCGCAAGGACCGGTCGTGCTGGATACGATGTATCTGAGCGAAGTGGAACCGGGCTTATGGGCATCGGACTACTTGGGACCGTATCATATGCAGGGCGGCCAGTATCGGGTGAAGTTTTTTGCGCAGCCATTCGGCGCCGAAATGTATGAAAGCGAGTTGTTTGATATTCGTGCCCAGAGCAGCCTTGACTTTTCAGCAAATCCGTCGCTTGAGGTCCCCCGGGGCGAACGTTCGGGCAAGCAACCACTGTACTATTTGCCCCTGGAAAGCACCGGCAATATTTACTCAGCACCTGTTACGGAGCTTCCGATCCGGCTGACGGGTGTCAGCGCGGACACCACTATCAGAACGATCGTCGAGGCTGATTCGACATATCTTGATACAACGATCACATTGCAAGATTCCTTCGTTGTTGACATGACCTTGACTGATCTTAATTTCTTTCAGAGATATTTCGAAGCGTTCATTCCGACGCGGTTTCGACCGCTGCCTTACGCGCTGACCATCAAGCTGGATCCTGATAATGTAATCGAAGAGAGTAATGAGGGCAATAATGTCTTTAAGGTCTTTATCGATCAGCCCGTCATGTATCCGGCAACATCCGGCTTAGGGACTTATTATCCTGCGACCGCTGTTCACTCAGCGAGTGTTGGACCGCATCGATTCTGGGAGCCGGGGAAGCTGGACACGTTTTTCATGCACATTCCGCCGGGACAGCTTCCAATCGACAGCGCGACTATCGTGTATTACGCTCCGCGGGAGATTGCTGATGCTGAATTGACCACACTGGGAAAGACGGGATTATACAGGACGTTTCCCGCGCTTTCGGGAAGTTCCAATCAACCGGTAGCGTTTCGGGCGACTCTGCAGGATACGAGTGAAGGATTGGGCGCGGAGTCGCAAGTGAATGTTCAGCTACTCGCTATGATGTATGATTCACTGGGCAGCTCACGGAGTTCTGCGGAGTTCGGGCTGTTTCAGAAACATGCAAATCGAGACTCCTGGTGGCGGCTGTCCGGGTCGGAGGTCACCCTTGAACCGTATGACACCGTGTTCGTGATCACCGCAATCGATCCCGGAGACTTTGACACGACTCGCGTGCTGAGAGTACAGTACCGAATGGTGGGAAGCGGCAGCACAAATCATCTTGGCGAATTCGCCATATTCCGCTCTGTGGATGAGCAAGGGCCTTCGGTTGACATCTCCGTGGGCGGGCTGCTGTTCACGCAGAATTCAATCCTGCCCTCCAAGCCTGAAATCTACGCCACGATCGCGGACCCGATCGGAGTTGACCGCAGTCCCGGCAAGTGCTATTTAATTCTGGACGGCGATACCATTCCCGAGTGGCAGATCACATGGTCGGACACACTGGATTGGGGCGGCACGACATCCGCGCTGATTCGTCCCGAGATCGAGCCGGGCGAGCATCATTTTGAAGTATTCGCCACGGATAACGTCGGGAACATGTCAATACATGGCGTGGATTTCGTTACCCGGGGAGATTTCGGAATCGAATGGGCGCTGAATTACCCGAATCCTTTCAGCAAAACGACAACGATTGCCTATGTCCTGACCGGGGCTACCGATGATTATGTCGAGATAAAGATTTTTACCGTCTCGGGAAGGCTGATTCGAACGATTCGCGATGTAGTCCGCGAGACGGCGAATTACCGGTCATTGGTATGGGACGGGCGCGATTCATTCGGGGATGAGGTGGCGAACGGAGTCTACTTTGCCCGCATCAAGGCAACGCGAGACGAACAGACGGTCGAAAAAACCGTTAAGCTGGCGAAGGTGAGGTAGCGAAATGAAAAGAGCTGCTTTTATCATCGCCATACTGTTTATGACTTCTATCTCCTTTGCCGCCAAGTATGCGGGAGAATTCCTGGAGATCGGAGTTGGAGCGCGCGCGCTTTCGATGGGCGGAGCGATGACGGCGCATGTTGACGACGGCTCGGCTTTTTACTGGAATCCCGCCGGAGCATCCTACATTTCGGGCGTGCGAGTATCAGGAATGTATGCGGACTTGTGGGACGGCTTGGCGAATTATTCGGCTGCCGGAGTCAGTTTGCCGGTAACCGGTTCGGTTTTCTCGATTAACTGGCTGAGGCTGGGTGTGCCGGATATCGAGATGCATCCCGACTACGAGGAATACTTGCAGCGCGATCCGCTTTTACGCTATGTCGTGCAGGATGGAGATACGACTTACTATAATTCCGTACAGGAGTACTTGCTGGCGACACACGGCGCTCCGGACGGATTTTTCTCGGACGGCGAGTCCGCAGTATTTTTAACTTTCTCGAAGCCGAATTCATTTACACTGGATCTCGGATGGTCCTATTTTCAAGTCCCGATGGAAATGCCGATCGGCGCGAGCGTCAAGATTATCAATCAAAAGATCGGATCAACAACAGGAACCGGAATCGGAGCGGATTTTGGAATGCAGTTCAGATTTCCTTTGGATCTGATTGTCCATGAGAAGTGGAAAGCCAAGTTCGCTTACGGCTTTACCTGGCAGGACGCGACACGAACAGCAATCGACTGGGGCGAAAGCAACAAGGATGCGATTCCGCCGAATTTCCGATCCGGTATCTCGCTTCGGCAGAAGCTCCCCGGAAAACAGAACGAGATACTGTTCAGCTATGATACGGAGAAACGATGGGGCCGCACTCGCCATTTGGGAGTGGAGTACAGTATGGCGAATGTCCTGTCGCTGCGCGGAGGCTATTGGGGTGAGGATTGGACCGCCGGAGCCGGCATCTCGATCTGGCAGGCGACGGTGGATTATGCTTATTTATCAAAAGAAATCGGTGTGACGCACCGTGTAAGTTTTTCAATACGGATCAGATAGAGGATAGAGACATGAAGTATCGTTCGATTCTGATCATCTGTTTCTTTAGCTGGATTTTATTTACCGTCAGCGGCTGCGGAGAAGATTCCTCATCGGCGGATGATCTGGCACCGCAACCGCCGGTACCGATCGCCCGTTCGGATGACGCAGCTTATCCCCAGACCGGCATCCGTCCCGAACCCACATCGGATTTTACCAAGTACAGAATGAGAATCGAGTGGGAGAGTAATACGGAAACGGATGTCTTAGGCTACATTATTCGCCGCGGCTCGGTAGATCCCCAAGACGGGTCAACCTATCCGGTTAAACAGCTTGAGTATGCGTTTAACCCGAACATCACAGAGTACTTCTGGATTGACGAGGGCTTGGACAATCTGGGCACTCCCGGAGCCAACATGCTGAGTCCGCTGCTGGGCGAGCCGCGCGATTATTTCTGGCAAATCGCGGCGTATGATGAATCCGGAAACCGCTCCGAGTGGTCGGATACGATTCGATACACTTTGATCGAGAATCCTTTCGATTTCGAGGTTGAACGGCTCGGACCGGATGATTA
>JAHIZR010000257.1 GCA_018814465.1 bacterium
CTTATACTTGCTGAGCGCGAAGTCAGGTTCGATGCCCGTCGTATCGCAATCCATCACCAGACCGATAGTGCCGGTGGGAGCAATCACGGTAGCCTGCGCGTTGCGGTAGCCGTTCTGCACACCCAGCGCCAGCGCTTCATCCCACACGTCGCGCGCGGCATCCGCCAAAACCTTGGAACACATGCTGGTATCAAGCGAAATTGGCCGGATCGTCAAGCCTTCGTAGCCGTCAAGCGTGCCGCCATAAGCGGCGCGGCGATGATTGCGAATAACTCGCAGCATACCCTCAATGTTGCGTTTATAACCGGGGAAAGTCCCCAGTTGTCCGGCCATCTCTGATGATGTGTGATAGGATTCACCGGTCAGGATCGCGGACAAGGCACCGCACCACGCACGGGCGGCGGAACTGTCATAGGGAATTCCCAGCACCATAAAGAGAGTACCGAGATTCGCATAACCCAAACCGAGTGTCCGATATTCGAAGGAACGCTTGGCAATGGCCGCGGAAGGGAATTGCGCCATCTGCACGGAGATATCCAGCACAACCGTCCACAGCCGAATCGCATGCCGATAGCTCTCGACATCAAACGAACGGCGATTCAAGCCGAGGAACTTGATGAGATTCAGACTGGCCAGATTGCAGGCCGTATCGTCGAGGAACATATACTCGGAGCAGGGATTGGAGGCTTCAATCCGGCCATCGAGCGGACAGGTGTTCCATTCATTGACCGTCGTATCGAACTGCACCCCGGGATCGGCGCTGGCCCAAGCGGCTTCGTCAACCTGATTCCAGAGATCGCGAGCCTTAATCGTCTTAACAGTGCGGCCGTCCACGCGCGCCTTGAGATCCCACTCTTCGTTGCGTTCGACGGCACGCATAAACTTATTGGGGAGCCGCACCGAATTGTTGGAATTCTGACCGGACACCGTCTGATAAGCGGCGTTGTTCCAATCCGTATCGTAGGTCTCCAGCTTCAGTTCGGTAAAGCCCTGCGCGGCAAACTGAAGAATGCGCTGTATATAAGCATCGGGTATCTGGTCGCGGCGAGCCTGCATGATCGCATCGCGCAGAGCCGGATTCTTTTTCGGTTTGAGGCGATCGTCTTCATCAACGGACGCATCCCGCGCGGCTTTCATGATCGCATTCAGCCGCCGCTCACAAATCTTCGATCCGGTAACCAGACTCGCGACTTTCTGCTCTTCGAGCACTTTCCAGTTGATGAAGCTCTCGATATCCGGGTGATCGATATCGAGACAAACCATCTTCGCGGCGCGCCGGGTCGTGCCGCCGGACTTGATCGCTCCCGCCGCGCGATCCCCGATTTTCAGAAAGCTCATCAATCCGCTGCTGACACCGCCGCCGGAAAGATTTTCGGCGTCTCCCCTGATCTTGGAAAAATTAGTCCCCGTGCCGGAGCCGTATTTAAACAGTCGGGCTTCACGAACCCAAAGATCCATGATGCCGCCTTCATTGACCAAATCATCGTTCACTGACTGAATAAAGCAGGCGTGAGGCTGAGGACGCTCGTAGGCACTCTGGGATTTGCGGATTTCGCCCGATTCAGTATCGACGAAGTAGTGCCCTTGCGGCTTGCCTTTAATCGAATAAGCCCAAAAAAGGCCCGTGTTGAACCATTGCGGACTATTGGGGGCGGCCATCTGGGCGGCGAGCATGTACTGCAGTTCGTCGAAAAAGACGCGCGCATCATGCTCGCTGTCAAAATAGCTGTATTTCCAACCCCAGTAGGTCCAGCAGCCTGCCAAACGCCGGAAAATCATCCGGGCATCACGCTCGGCGCCGAAGCGACTGTCTTCCGGCATCTTCTCAAGCACATCCCAATCCGGCTCATGCCGCTGCAGCCACACCGGAACGCCCTCTTCCCACACCGGTCTCGTGGCCACGGGAACGCCCGCCTTGCGCAAATATTTCTGCGCCAACACATCAACCGCGACCTGCGACCAGTCATCAGGCGCGTGAATATCACTACTCTCGAATATCGTTTCGCCGCTGGGTCCGGTTAACTTGGACTGCCAGGTAATAAAGGAAATATCATCGTACACACCCGCATTTTCACGGGTATAGCGGCGCGTAAATTTCAACTATATACCCTCCGGTTGAAGACGATGAGATGGAAAAAGATCATGTCTTTATGGATTCAAATGGTTAGATTAACTGTTGAGAGTTGACTATAAGAGAATAACCCGCGAGATCCAACGAAACATCAATCCTGCGGGCTAATAAAGATACGCCATATCCACCTTTAACTACATCATCTGGGGAGGCGAGGACTATGCAGCACAATATTTTGTAGTCAGGTGACTGGGCCCGTAATATAGTCTTCAAGACCCGTGAAGTCAAGAGCTAAAACCAAAAACAAATAGTCTTTTCAGTCTCTATAAAACAACGGCTTAATCTGTTACTGCCTGTTATTCATAGTATTGCATATAGCACCCGGATAAGTGGAGCAGCTTTATGAAGTTGCATGAAGTTTGTTGTAAAGTGTTACAAAGTCCATAGGTTGGCACCCTCCTTGCTTAGGGAGGCTGACCCCCTTTAAAGCGTCACCATAGAGTTAGGAAAGCACGTTTGTGACGCGCATTAAGCTGAGAAAAACTCCTGAATCAGACGGATTTCGACTTGACTCCTATAGTGGAAACTGTTATATTTCGAGACTTTCAGCAAACGCACGAGTTTGTTCGAAACTGCTCGTGTTCGATTAAATTTAACTAAGATACCAGCGCATGGCTTATCAGCGAAGTTCACAACCCGGTCGTCCCCCGCAAAGACGAAATCGCTTCCGCATCGGAGGCCCCAGAAAGCCTTCCTTCCTGGAAGAACATGGGATTGACTATATCGATTATAAAGACACAAAGCTCTTGCTGCGTTTCTTGTCGCCGCAGGGAAAGATCCTGCCCCGCCGCTTGACGCGCCTTAACAAGATTCAGCAAACGGCTTTGACCACCGCCGTCAAGCGCGCCCGGCATCTGGCCCTGATTCCCTTTGTCACGGATACCGAGCACTATTAATACCGAGCAGGAGAAGCCTTCCCATGTCACGAGTCTGTCCGATTACCGGACGCAGCCGCCACAAGGCGCATAACGTCAGCCACGCCAACAACAAGACGCGTAAATGGCAGTATCCGAATATGATCTCGAAGCGAGTCTTCGACGAAAGCACCGGCGAATGGGTGCGGGTCAAGGTCAGCGCGCGCGGATTGCGCACTATTACCCGCAACGGCCTGCAAAAAGCCTTTAAAGCGGCAAAGCAAGGGAGCTAAACCATGGCAAAGAAGGGTAAAGAAGGACGTATCATTGTGCAGATCGAGTGCACCGAAGCGCGCGCGCTGGGCGAAACTCCGAGCCGCTACAGCACGATCAAGAACCGCCGCAACACTCCCGATCGCCTTGAGATTATGAAATACAATCGCTTCCTGAAAAAGCACACGCTGCACAAGGAAGTGCGATAGCGCACGTCTGACGATAGATTATTATAAAGCGGACCGCGATGAACGGTCCGCTTTTTTTATTGGAGTCCGGGTGTTTCCTCCGTCACCCTCTATTATTTCATCCCTCATCCCTTCCCCTGTCATCCTGTATAGGCGTGCCCCCTCTCCGTGTCATCCTGAACAAGGCTTTGCGCAGTGAAGGATCTCCACTCCCTTACCGTGCCTACATTCACGTTTCAAGTTTCTCGTTTCACGTTTCAAGTTTCATCCCTCATCCC
>JAHIZR010000258.1 GCA_018814465.1 bacterium
CTCATCGACCACCTCAACTTCCTCATGCTCTTCTTCGGTGACGAATTCGACAGTGAATCCGAATTCATCAGCAACGAGTTCAATCAGATCCTGCTCGAGTCTTTGATTAATCGTCACCATTTTCCCCATTGAGAAGAACTTTTTAATGACTTCGGCGACATCGACGTCCATCAGGTTTGCGAGTTCCTGCGTGGCGACGAATTCTGTCAGGCGCAGAATATTATCTTCCTGCTCGATGAGTTCGCCGGTCTGCCGGTCGCGCCGTTTAGCGCGGCGTTTTCCGGTATCCATTTGCGCCAGAGTCTGCTTGATAGTTGCGCTGACTTCATGCGCGTCGACTTTTTTCCGTTTTTGTTTGCGGCGGCGCTGGCGAGGTTCGGGCGCGGGAGTGACTTTTTTATATTTTTCCTGCTTCTGGCTGGCCAGCAGTTTTTTCTGTTTTTCGATACGCTCGATATCGGCTTTCGAAGGAGTCCGCCGCTTGCGGGAATCTTTAGCCTTGGCTTCTTCGGTTTCCGCTTCTTTAGCCTTTTTCGGCTTTTCAGCCTTCCCCTTTTCGGGTTTCGGCTTCTCATCCTTCGATTTCGCGGCAGCAGGCTTAGCGGCTCTGTCCGGAGCT
The DNA here is from genome assembly GCA_018814465.1 of bacterium. Taxonomy (GTDB): domain Bacteria; phylum Electryoneota; class RPQS01; order RPQS01; family RPQS01; genus JAHIZR01. Next base: position 620 of record JAHIZR010000258.1, read on the forward strand.
TTTTTCCTGCGTTGTGCTTCTTCGAGGCGTTTTTTCTCGGCTTCCGCCTTCGCCTTTGCTTCGGCGGCTTCGCGTTCCGCCCTAACCTTGGCCTCGGCTTCAGCTTTCGCTTTTGCTTCGGCTTCTTCCTTTGCCTTTTGCTCAGCAAGCAGGCGCTGGGTATCTTCCTCTTCTTTTTTGCGGTCGTCTTCACGTTTTGCTTCTTCAGCTTCAACCTGTCGAATCAAGCCGCGAGCGGAATCAATCGCCTGATCCGAGGCGTTGTCGAGCAGTTGATGGAGCTGTTCGTTGCGAGCCTTGTCAGATTCCGCGCGGCGGGCATCTTCGAGCGACTTCGCTTCATCCTCCATCTGCCGCTGCCAACGAACCGGGTCGAACTTTTTGATGACCTGTTCGTACATCTCATCGGTCAGAGGCGACATGTGCTTAGGCTTCTTGGCGACCTCAAATCCCTGATCTTCGAGATATTCGACGATCGCGGGGCTGGCCACATTCAGCTCTTTAGCAACCTGATAGATCTTTTTAGGTTTTGCTGGACTCAAAACGCGTGTCCGTTTTCCTTCCGGGCCGGTTTACGATTTCGCAGTTACTTCATTTGACTCATCATCGTCCGCGACGGGACCGGACTCCTCGGATTCGGCTTCGGCTGGCGCTTCCTCTTCGGGAGTCAAGGACGATGTATCAATGGTTTCGAAATAGGTATTCAGGACGTCGAGGATTTTTTGAGCTCGCTCTTCATCCATACCTTCAATCCGCATCAGGCCTTCCAGTCCCGCGTCAAGCGCGTCATCCGCTTGTTCAAAGCCCGCCGCTTTCAATTGCACGCGGGTTTCCTCATCGAGCTCTTCGATTTCATCGACGGAAAGAGCTTCAGGGGCAAGATACTCGGATTCTTTGATGGGGTCGATTTGGCGGCCGGTAATTTCGGAGGCCAGTCTGACATTTTGTCCGCGTTTGCCGATTGCGAACTGAATCTGGTCGTCAGGCACGACGACGGTGGCGCGATGACTTCCGTCTTCGGCGACCACCAGCAGCGGTGTGACGGGCGACATGGCTCGCTTGATAAAGATTTCGGGATCGGCGGACCAATGCACGATATCGATTTTTTCGCCGTTCAGTTCGCGGACGACCGCCTGGATACGGATTCCCTTCATACCGACGCAAGCGCCGACAGGATCGATTCGTTTGTCGTGAGAACGCACGGCAATTTTCGTGCGGTCGCCGGGTTCGCGGGCGACGCTGACGATTTCGATGATGTTATCGAAGATTTCGGGCACTTCAAGTTCGAAGAGGCGGCGGACAAATTGAGAATCCGCGCGGGAGACGATCACCTCGGGGTCTTTGGTGGTGCGGCGGACTTCTTTAATGATTGCGCGGACGGTTTTGCCGCGCATATATTTCTCATTGTAGACTTGTTCAGTTTTCGGGAGAATCGCTTCATGGCGGTCGAGATTGATGCGGATTTCGCGGCGATTGATTTGATGGATTTCGCCGGTGACGACCTCGCCGATGCGCTGTGAGAATTCCAGATAGATATTTTCTTTTTCGATTTCCCGAATCTTCTGGGTCAGATTCTGGCGGGCGGACATGACCAGGCGGCGGCCGAACTCTTCGATGTTCACGAGCTCGGCATAGGTTTCGCCGATCTCAAGATCCGGGTCGATTTTCATGGCTCGCGAGAGGGGCATTTCCGTAACCGGGTCAGCCAGATCATCGTCATCAACGACGGTCTTTTCACAGAAGATTTCGATATCGCCTTTTTCAAGATTAAAGATGACGTCGAAGTTTTCGGCATCACCGTACTTTTTCTTGATCATAGCGAGGAAGACTTCCTCAATAATCTCCCGAAAAATATCTTTATCCATGCTCTTGTCGCGGAGCAGTTGGGAGATTGCTTCTACAATCGGAGCATTCGAAGCGCTCATGGTTTCGACTCCGTTCCTGGGGATTTAAATTCGGGCAACACTTTTACCGAAAGCAATTCGTTAAATGCAGGGTTAATATTTTTTTGATCGACGGCGAGCACGATGCCGTCGGGAGTGACTTCTTTCAATCTGCCGCTGATTTCTTTCGGGCCTTTTTCTCCGGGAATGAGGATTTTGAGCAGTCGTCCGATGTTTTTCTCGAATTGCCAAGTTTCGCGGAGCGGGTAGTCAAGGCCGGGGGAACCGACTTCAAGGGCAAAGTCCGACTCCACGAGATTTTTTTCGAGAATCAGATGGCGGATTTCTCTGGAGAGCCGCGCGCAATCATCAATGGTGATTCCGGAGGCTTTCCGATCGGCGATGATGCGAATTTGCAGCCGGCGGTTGCGCATCGCGGAAGTCATCTCGAGGAGAATCACTCCCTCATCCGAGAGCAGTTGTGTAATCTCAGTTTGAAGTCTATCCATGAAGGCGGCGGCGGTCGGTGAAAGAACGAATACCCACATAAGCAAAAAAGCGGGTGGAGCCCACTTTTTCACAACTCTTCAACATTGAAATATACAGAAAAAATGAGGCAAATGCAACTATAGTATTAATTTACTGAAGCTGATCGAGGTCTTGTTTTGCTTTGGCTGCCGAATTTGAATCGGGGTATTTCTCGATCAATTCCGCGAGGACTCTCGCAGCGTTATCATTTTGATTTATATACATATAAATCCGAGCAGCTTGAACGAGAGCCTCAGGGGCAAAGGCAAGTTTCGGAAAGCGCTGTACAGCCTCCTCGAAAGTGGCTGCTGCTTCTTCGAATTTCTTCTGAGCTTCGAGAGAGGCTGCCAGTCCGGCTACAGCCGCACAATTGGTGTTATCGTCGCCTGAGAAGGACTGTTGATACTCACGAAAACCGGCTTCCGCTTCGGTGTATTTGCCTTGCTCGAAATCGATTCGCGACAGGTAGTATTTGGCTTCGGCGGCCACTTCACCGCTGTATTCGGAGATGACTTTTTCCAAGCCCACACGAGCCGCGTCGTATTGTTCCTGCCCGAAAGCCATTTTTGCTATGGTTAAATCATAGCTTTCGATCATGCGGGATTCGCTGGACATGCGCTGGAGGAAGATGCCTCCGGCGATTAGAATGACGAGAACGACGACAATGCCCAGGACTCGATTCTGGTTCTCGTGATAGAAGCGTTCCACTTTGGAAGCATAACCGACGAGTTTGTCTTCACGAAGTTCTTTTTTCGTGAGCTTTCCCGCCCCTTTGGCTCTGATAGCCTTTGCCATTACTTTGCCTGAATCTTTTTATTTGTTAATTATGAACTTGCTGTTTCATTTTATTCCCGTTTGACCGGGGATTTTCTTAGTACCCCCGAGAGGATTCGAACCTCCGACGCATGGTTTAGGAAACCATCGCTCTATCCTACTGAGCTACGGGGGCGTGAGTATCCTAAACTAATTAAGATACTTCATTTTCAGGATAAAAACAAATCTGTCTGAATTCAATTGGCGATAATTTTGCCCGGATTCATGATCCCAAGCGGGTCAAAAGTATTCTTAATTTGCCTGATTGTCGCAATTTCGGATTCTTTCAGGGCGATAGGCAGATAGCTCGACTGGGAATGGCCGATGCCATGTTCGCCGGAAATTGTGCCGCCCAGGCCGACCGTCAAGCGGAAGATATCTTCAATCGGTTCCTGCAAACCGTTGTTCCATTGTTCGTCCGGCATGTCAGCTTTCAGAATATTGCAGTGGACATTTCCGTCACCGGCATGACCGTAGCAAATAACGCGAATTCGCCAGCGGTTACAGATCTCGTGAACACCGAGAATCAGATCGGGTATTTTCGAGCGCGGGACGACAGTGTCTTCTTCTTTATAGGGACAAATGGATTTCACTGCTTCTCCGGCGGCACGTCGAATGTCCCAGATCTCGTTTTGCTGAGCCGTCGTCCCGGCCATGAAAACATCCTGCGCGCCCTGCTTTTCAAGAATGGAACCGATAAGTTCCATCTCGTAATCGAGCGCGGATTCGTGATTGCCGTCGATCTCGATCAGCAATGTTGCGGCGCGGTCGGAGAAGCGGACAGGCTTTCCCAGATGATCCTGAATGGCGAGCAGACAATCCTTTTCCATCAGTTCCAGCGCGCAAGGAACGACTCCCTGCGACATGATGGCGGGAACCGATTCCGCGGCAGCCTGCAGACTGTCGAAAGGAACGAGCAGAGTCCGGCGATACTTGGGCAGCGCAATCAGTTTCAATGTGATCTCGGTCACGATACCCAAAATCCCCTCACTGCCGACGAAGAGTTGCACCATGTTCAAGCCGGTGACATCCTTGAGCCGTTTGCCGCCCCATGCGGTCAATTCGCCGTTGGCCAGCACGACTTTTAAGCCGTAGACATAGTCCTTGGTCACACCATATTTCAAAGCGCGCGGTCCGCCGGCGTTTTCGGCGATGTTGCCGCCGATGGTGCAGGAGCCGCGGCTGGCAGGATCGGGCGGATAGAAGAGTCCCCTCTCCTCAACCGCTTCCTGCAGATGCTGCGTGATGACTCCGGGCTGAACCGTGATAAAAAAATCGCGTTCATCAATTTCTAAGATGCGATTCATGCGCTCAAGACTTAGACAAATGCCACCGTGTGTCGCGAGCGCGCCTCCGGAGAGTCCGGTTCCAGCGCCGCGCGGGACAATGGGAATGCGATGCTCTGAAGCAAGCTGGA
>JAHIZR010000024.1 GCA_018814465.1 bacterium
CGCGCCAAAGACAAGGAGCGTGCTGTTCCAGCCGCCGGTAACCGCACAGCCGCCGGAATGATCGCCTTCTTCGCCGGCGAGTACGGTCAGATGCTGAATATCATAAGATACCGGATGCATTCTGCTGACCAGTGTTTGCTGAGTCGGGCTGTCCTGAATCTGGCTGTAGATATAGAGGTTGAAGCCGTCGGGTTCGGTTGGATTCCAGGCCAGTCCGGTGATCGCCAATTCGTTAGCGCCTTCATTGGGCACATTGGAGAAGACCTGACCGCCGCGATTGATTTCATAGATGTTCTGCGTATAATCAGCAACCCAGAAATGATCGGTGGCGGGATCATAGGCAATCGCGCGGGTTGGATTCAGAGGGCTGGGAATCGTGGCACGAACAGTGCCGCTCTCGTCAATCCCTTGAATGGTATTGGTCCCGTCTTCGGAGCCATAGATATAGTTGCCGTCATAGGCTAAGTCGTACCAGCCGAAAGCGGAGCTGGAAGGCTGGGGAATGAATCCGACGTACTCTCCGTCGAGATTGAATTTATACAGTTTGTTGTTGCCGGGCATTCCGCTGCCGCCGCTGACGTACCAATAGTCACCGACGAATTCACAGCCGAGGATTTGCATATCGCCCGTCAATCCGGACACATTGATATCCTCGATATTGCCCCACGGATCAACGGGTTCGCCGCCGCCGGTGTAGACAATTTCGATTGAATAATCGAGCGGTCCGTTGCCGTCGTTGATGATATCAAAGGATGTTGAGGGTTCTTCCGGCGGGATAGTGACGTAAATCTCATCCGTCGAGAGGGTGAATTCGGGATGCAGCATGCTGAGATTAATGACTTCCGTGCTGTCGAGTTCGACAAGAATACCTTCGACAGTGGCATCGTTATACCCGAACTGATGCGCGCGCACGACGTACTCTCCGATCAGGACATTGTTCAATTGATAGAAGCCGTTGGCATCGGTCTCATCATGATAATTGAAGCCGTCCAGAGAGACTTGCGCATTTTCCATAGGCTGGCTCGTGGCGGCATCGCGGACATAGCCTTCGATCTTGCCGAACAGCGCGCGCGCGTTAGTGGTAATCATGACCGCGCGGCCATCGACCCAATTCGCGACACCGGGCGCGTAGTCGTTCTGATAAGCCAGGGCGAGACCGACGGTTGCGGTTTCGTTATGGATCCCGATCGTGCAGCCGGTGGTTTCATTCCAGCCGGTCGTTTCCTGATTGGTCGGACTCGTCGCGGGTAAGTCATTATACTGGAAGAGAATGGAATTATTCCCATCCAAAGTTGGATAATTTGCAGTATCCAACAGCATCACTTGAAAATCGAGGGCATTCTGGAAGCTGCTGCCGACTCCGGCTTTCCATTGGATGATGTAGCGGCCTTCGGCGGCATCATAGTATTCCCAGACCCCTTGATTGCCGCCGCTGGTTTTCAGGTCGTCCCAATAGGGGCAGATCATGGCGTCAGCGCCGACCATCGCGGGAATGGGATAGTTGCGGAAGTTATCATTCCAGCCCTGGTCACCGAAAGCGATCCAGCCGTTGGAACAGACGGTGACCTGATCGTAGGAAATGCCGTAATAGGTGACCGGAAAGGGCAGGTCGCGAACCGTCGAAAAAAGCTGACTGATCTGAGTTTTTTCTCCGATATCGTTGATGCCAAGGTTCGTGCCGAGACCGGACGAGATATTCACATAGTTGAAGTCGGGGGCAAGCTCGTACTCAGTATCGGTATTGTCATAGGCGTAATAGCCATAGCCATCAGGACCGGCGGGATCAGTACTGGTTGCGGTTCCGGCATAGATTGTAAACTGAGTGGAATCGCGATAGCCGCCGGTGGTTTCCGCAATGAAGAGCAGATTTGCCTGATGGCCCGGGAAGGCGAGGCTGTTGGCGGTTAGCGTAAATAAGTCGGCGTTGTTGTTTACTTCCTGTCCGATGGCGATATTCCCGTAGGTGACGATGGGATTATCCACAGAGACGAACGGGCTGCGGGAAATCAGGTGTCCGGTTACGCCGCTCATATCGAGTTCACCGGTATTCTTGATCGTGACTCTCAAATCGCGAGTGTCACCCGGATTGAGCGATCCTCCGATGAATTGGTTCGAAATGAATTCAACGGCTCCCGCTTTGCAGGGCAGGTTGACCGCACTGGACGACGGTCCTCCGTTGGAAACAATTGATAAAATAAGCTGCGCAATCTCACTCTGTTTCATCGTGGGACTGGCGGTAATTCGGAAGGCGTTGTTGGCAACCTGCTGTCCGCTCGCCGCGATATCGGGGAAAGCGGAGGTTGCATTAAGAACTGTGATATTCGGATTGACGCAACTCAGAGTCGCCGAGATCCCGGAAGCCGTTCCGGTGGAGCCATGATTCTTCAGGGTCACAGTCAGATCGACGGTTTCGCCGGGATTCAATTCTCCGTTATTATTGCCTGAAGTCCCTCCGGCCATGTCGTCGTCGAGAGTCAGAGACTCATAGGAGAGCATCTGGTTGGCAACGACGCAGGGGATTTCGAAGAGGTATGGTTTATGATTGCGTTTTGTGACGGTCAGGCGCATCGTTCCGGCAGTATTGACGGTAACCGGCAGAATCACTTGGCCGCTGGAATTGGTAGCCGCGCGAACATAGGTTTCGCGGTTCTCAAAGGTCCCCTTCCACAGGACAACCAACGCATCTTCGATGGGATCCTCATTCGGGTCGAGGACGGTAACGGTGACTTGACGCGCGCCGACATTCAGCGTGGTCGGATGCGTGACATCCATGATAACCGGGATATCCGTCCATAATGACAAGCCCGGATCGCCCATCAGATTGCAGTAGCGGGAGAAGTTATTCGCGGAAGACGAGCCTGCTCCGAAGGTTAAAGAGAGCCAGACTTTCGATGAGCTGAGGATATTGCCTAAGTGTTCGAGGCGTTGATTGGCAATGGCATACAGCAGACCGCCGGCCAGGCAGATATTCTGGGGGGCGTGAGTGCTTGCGGTTGCCGTTCCGATGCCGCAGATTCCTCCGGCCGGATTGGTCGGGGTTCCGGAGATCAGCCATGTTTCCGACACATCCGCGGTTGATCCTTCGAAATTGCCGGTAGCACAGGTAACGGTCCAGCAGAGGGGGAGTTTCCAGCCGACGTTACATTGGGCGGCGAGTCCAGTACCCATCTGGCCAATCCAACCGCCGCGCCACATGAACAAGGCTCGGCCATCCTCCAATTGGCCCTCCACAACGCTGTTATTGACACTTCCATTTACCGTAAGCACGGTGTTATTCACATAGCCGGTATTGGCCTGGAGTTGTGTGTCGCCCCACTGCATAAGCGTGTAGTTGGAGGCGATCTCGTTGCTGATACCGGCATAGAGGAAGGCCTTGGTATACCAATCGGTCTCGCCCATATATGGGTTTCTTTCGTAGCCCATAATTTTTGAGTTGACGGTGGCGAAGTGCTGCTGTGTGGTGCAAGCAAGCCGGCCGACTCCGATATCTTCGAGGTCGTCGCCGGTATTGCCTAAGGCGAAGGTATGATCCCAGCTGCTTCCATCGGTAGGCACACTGTAACTGCCGGTGGGGTCACCCATGATGCAGACGAATTCCAAGGGGGGATCGGCGTTGGCGTATTGGGTGCGAATAGCAGTAGTCATCTGGGACACCGACCAGCTTGGCCGGGTATCAACAACGACATCGTACCCGCGGCGGGTTTTCCATTCGACAAGACTGTCTCGGAACATGTTCACGATGGTGCAGTCCCGGGAGATAATCATGTAGGTTCCGGGATTGGTGGTGGCGTCATCAAGCGCGGTTTCATCGAGGTTGGCGATAACATCGCGATACACAGGAGCCCAATTACCCGAAGGCCGGCGGGGATTCAGAAGTTCGTTAACGCCCGGTTGGCCATTGGCGACGACATCCACACTGATTTGGGAATAGATCCGCGCCTGTCCCGTGACCGGGTTGACTTGAACGGGATGCAAGGTGACAGTAACCACGCGGAAGTCGCGCAGAATCATCGGTTCAGAGATCGTGGCGATCTCTTGTGGATACCAGGCACTTTTGGTGTAGATTTCCAGATTCCGGTTATCGCGATTGAAGCTGCTCCGTTCCGCGACATAGGGATAAGGATTAATGCCGTTTTGAATTTCGAATTCGGCATTACGGATAACGAGATCAACTCCGCCGGTATTAGGGATGCGATACAGACGAGTAATTTGCGGAACGGAGGGATTTCCTTCAGTTTGAATGAAGGGTTCGCCTTCGAGCGCGAAAAGTTGATAGGTTTCGAAGTTTTCCACCATTTCGACTACTTGAATATCGGGGTTGTCAATCGAAATGGAGGTAAACTCCGGTGCCGTGCGAGATACGTCAAGTTCGATTCCTTCTCCCGGCATCCCCGACAGAGCAAGTGACGAGGTATTCTGGGTAGCAGCAATCGTAGATATCGACGCAAACATGAGGCTGGCGCAAAGGATCAATACGAGTTTACGTTTCATGCAAATCCTCCGGGATGGATCAGGCTGAATATTGGAATGAAGGCGATATTACCTGTATACAAGCTTTAAAGATACAAATAATGTCAAGGTCATGCAACAATCAAGCGGCTTCTTCTCACATTCATTGAATTACAGACGGTATTGATTCTCTTGCAATTCAAGACTACATATTTAGAAGAAATATAATAGGATACGGCGATGTCATAGTTTTAGATGCCTCTTTAGCTAAAGACATGTTTGAAAATTCTCACGGCAATTATTTTAGTTGACTCTCCATACGTTTTGCAGGTGGGTGATTAAACTTGAGGTAGAAATTCAGGCTGATGATTCAGTGCGCATGTCATGCCCGGTTTGGAGTGGCGGGTCATTAACAAAACAGCTGTTTGCAACAGGCAGTTGATATTGGATGAATTGTTGCTTTGTGTCTGGATTATTATGAATTAATTGAATGGGCAACAATATTTCTCAAAGCGAATCAACCTAACAATAATTAAGACAAAAGTTGTCATATTATCTCTAATAAAGAATCTTGGGGGGATGCCTCTCTTGTGATCGCAAAAACACACGTATCGAGATTGCTCATATGTGGTGGATCGCGCCGCACTTATTCTTGTGTGAAGCCTAAGCAGGCAGCAAATGAAATGATGATTCGATCATGGACTCAGCAGGTTAAATATGACTAATTTATGATAGTTCTGGGATACTCATGTGAAATCGGGTGTTAGGCTTTTGTGAAAGAAAGCTCTTGATTTCGGATGGATTGGATACTGTTCAATGTTCCTAAAGCCGAAACGAGCATAGGATGCCTGCGGTTAAGATTCTGCTGCCGACGGAACGGGATGCACGGATTTTAAGCTAATCAAAGAACGGAAGTCCGTGCTTGCATTGTGGTGAAAATATCAATAGATTTAAGGCTTAATTGACCAAATATTCGAGAACGGGCGTTCCTCTGAAATGTCGACGGGATCGCCCCCAACCCCCATTTTTGGAGTTGCTTCAATGATTCACCCTCCACAGCACGGCGACCGGGTCTCGCCAGATTACAGACATCCTGAC
>JAHIZR010000259.1 GCA_018814465.1 bacterium
CCCCGCCTTAATCACCCGCTATGCCCTCGAGTGTTTCGACTACCTTTATTCCTTTGAACCGAAAGTCCTTGTTGTCGCCTGCAACACGGTTTCAGCCGTCTGTATCGACGAAATCCGGGCGCGCTACTCTTGTCCGGTCATTGACGTCATCACTCCGACGGCGGACGCTGCCGCGGCGGCAACGAAGACCAATCGCATTGGGGTTCTGGCGACGACTGCGACCGTCAAGCGGCGCGCCTACGATGATCAATTGTCCGGCCGCATCGGTGGTGTGCAGGTTTTTTCACAGGGGTGTCCGCTCTTTGTGCCGTTGGTTGAGGAGGGCTGGACCCAGGGAGAGATTCCCGAGAAGATCGTTCAGCACTATCTTGAATCGGTCATCGCCGCCCACGTTGACACGGCCGTGCTGGGCTGCACGCACTACGAATATTTTCGTGACTTGCTGCAGAAGCATTTGGGTGATCACGTCACTTTGATTAACACGCCTCGGGTGACTGCCGATAGACTCGCGTCCCTGCTTCAGGAACAGAATCTTGCTCGCGGCGGCGATCACAAGGGTTCCGTGACAATCTATTCCAGCGATATTACCGACGCGCTTTATACGGTTGCGGACTCGCTGTTTGATCTCAACAATCCAATGAATCCGGTTCGAGTGGAGTATGCGAACACATCGCGCGAATCGGTTATCTGACATACATCTCGCCCAATAAAGTGACACGATATTTGCAATAGCATTTCGTGGTTCACAATCCACCCAATCCTGCCTATTTCTAACCTGGTCCAACCAATGGATATTTCTACACTTCAATCAAAGAGTGTGCACGAGCTCATGGAGCTTGGTCGAGAGCTCGAATTGCCCGATACGAGCAGCCTTCCCAAGCATGAACTGATCTTCCGTATTCTGTCCAAGCAGATAACCAAGGATGAGAGTCTGACTGCCACCGGCGTACTCGAGATTCTTCCCGATGGCTACGGATTTCTGCGCAGTGCCAAAGCCTCCTATCTTCCCAGCCCCGATGATGTCTATGTATCACCATCGCAAATAAAGCGGTTCGGACTCCGAACCGGCCATATTGTCGCGGGACAAGTGCGGCCTCCCAAGGAAGGTGAACGGTTTTTTGCTTTGCTGAAGATTCACGCAGTCAGCGAGCACGAACCGGAACGCATCAAGGAGATCATTCAGTTCGAAGAACTGACGCCAATCTTTCCTGATCAGAAATTCATGCTTGAAATAAACGGTCGCGAGTTGACGACGCGCGTGATTGATATCTTTTGTCCGATTGGGATGGGACAGCGTGGACTCATTGTGGCTCCGCCTCGCACCGGCAAAACGATTATTCTCCAAAAGATTGCGAATGCGATTACTCAGAATCATCCTGAGGTGGAGCTGCTGGTGCTTCTGATTGATGAACGGCCCGAAGAAGTCACGGACATGGCGCGCAATGTCAAGGGTGAAGTGATTGCCTCCACCTTCGATGAAAAGGCGGAGCGGCACGTTCAAGTAGCGAATATGGTCTATGAGCGTGCCAAGCGCTTGATCGAGATGAAGAAGAATGTTGTCATTCTGCTCGATTCCATTACCCGTCTGGCTCGCGCGCATAACGCGGTCATGCCGCATTCCGGGCGCGTGCTCTCCGGTGGTGTGGATGCCAATGCTCTCTATGAGCCGAAGCGATTTTTCGGCGCCGCCCGCAACATCGAGGAAGGCGGCAGTCTGACCATTATGGCGACCGCTCTGATTGATACGGGTTCGCGCGCGGATGAGGTGATTTTCGAAGAGTTCAAAGGCACCGGCAACATGGAACTTGTGCTGGATCGCCGTCTCGCCGAACTCCGCATCTTCCCGGCCATTGATGTCATGAAATCGGGCACCCGGCGCGAAGAACAACTGCTCAGTCCGGCTATCTTACAGCGCATGTATGCTCTGCGAAGTGTCCTTGATCACAACAATACCAGCGAGACGATGAAGTTCATCCTTGACAAGATGCGCGATACCCGTTCCAATGCTGAATTCTTCGAACTCATGACCAAATCGGATTGATACCGAATCCTTTCCTCTCACCTCTTCTTCCAATGCAATTAGGCACTATTACTCTGTTGGGCTACGATCTCGACGCGTGGCTGGTGCTCGGCTTCGCGGCGCAAGGATTGTTTTTTATGCGCTTCATCATTCAATGGATCGCGACGGAGCGGGCCAAGCGAACCATGATTCCGATTGCCTTCTGGTATTTCTCGATGGGGGGCGCGATGCTGCTCTTAGTTTATTCCATCCATCGCGCGGATCCGGTTTTTATTTTAGGGTATCTGTTATCCATGATAATTTATCTGCGGAATCTCTTTATCGCTCGCCGCAAGCCCCAGTCTCCGGCGTCGGATTAAAGTATACCTAAAGCATTATAGAGGGATATTCACGAACTCGTCGAGCTGGGCTATGCGCCGAGACCTTGTTGCTCACGATTTTTTGCGTACGCGCAACCCGGCCGGAATTTGGAATCGAGCACACCTAACTTGAAACGGTACTATCTCCTTCTTTCCTCTCAAACCATTTATTTTGTTGACAATTAGCTGACTGTTTCGTATATTCCTCATTAAAGCATTTATCAGGAAACCAGACAACCGCTAAGCGAATACTTCTTGTCAACAATCCCGCCTAAACTCATTCAAATTATCGCATTATCATTGATTCTGCTCGTGAGCGGCTGTGCTCAGCGAGATTCTGGTGTTGGTATCAATGCCATCACCGGAGTCCCGGAACAGGACTTTATCACGATTTCCGGTACAGCAACAGCCTCAGCCGAGTGGATTCCGGAGCTTTCCAATGGCCGCGGCAACTCACTGCAGGTCGGTGATGCCAGTGATTTTCGCTCCTTTTCCGTATTGCGCTGGGACCCGGCGGCGGCACTGCCGGACAGCTACGTTGTTGAGTCGGTTAGAATCAAACTGACCACCGGACGCATCTGGCCGTCGACATCGGATTCGACAATCTACGTACCGGATTTGCGTATGATCGTGCGCGAGATTCCCGTCGAGTGGGATGAGGACGACCTTATTCCCGGGACGCTTGCTGACTTTGAATCCTTCGAGATCCTCGACACGATCCTCATTGATTCAGACCCTGACGATTCGGTATTCTACGACCTGCCCTTCGAGTTGTGGCAGAAATGGGTGGATGAATCACTTGCTCAGGATGCGGAAGATACGGTATCCACGCTGACTTCGTATGGACTGCTCTTTGAGCCGGCCAATGAAGGTGTTTTGGTGGAATTCCTGAGCAGTGAAGGCGGCTCACTTGGCGACGATGAAACCGGTTCTACCGCGCCGGTGCTGCGTATGGAAGGAACACGCTGGGATTTGGATGATACGGTCTATGTTTCTTCCGCTCTGTTCCTCGAGCAGCTCCCCGACCATGACGGATACTTGACATCCAGTTCAGCCGAGCCGCAGCCGGGCCGTATGATCGTTTCCGCGGGTTATCCGCAGCGTGAACTTGTCTATTTCCCGCTTGATTCATTAGCGGAGTTCACGGAGCGCTTGATTGCGCGGGCAGAGTTTCGCGTTTTTGCCGATCCCGATGATCCGCTTACCATGGTGTATCCGAATACCGGTTTGAATTTCAAGACCGGCAGTTTGACGAACAGCGACTGGGTAAATGAACCCGATTCGGTCGCGAGCGTTACCCTGCGCTTTGTCGGCACCGATGCCGTGGCGCTCGATGCTGATGGTGTGCTGCTCAAGTTCGATGTGACCGGGATCGTTTCCGGCTGGATGGCGGATCCGGCGGCGAACGGCGGTTTGCAGATCCAAACCAGCGGCGAAAACCAGTTTTTATCCAGACAAATTTTCCATAATCACGAAACCGAGGACGAATCCAAACGTCCCCAATTATTCATTTGGTACGTAGAACCCTCCAACTAATATCACTTCTGCTCTTCATCGGTCATGTCTCTGCGTTCGCGGGCGGATCGATTTTCAGCGGCAACGGACTGGGCGAACCTCAGATTCAGGGCGGCGCGCGCGCGGTTGGTCTCGCGGGCGGCGGACTTGGCTTGGTTGATTCGATGGCTTTCAATACTTCGAATCCCTCGCTTGCCGCTTTTTCAAGATCGGCGTTATTCCGCATGAGCGGACAATTGGGAGTCTGGACGGTGAAATCTGACGGCGAGACGGACAGCGACGGGGAGATCGCCTGGAGTGATTTCACTGTTTTTCTTCCCGTCACGGGCAAGTATAAGATCGGTCTTGGAGTCGAAGCCGCGACGCGAGTTGATTTGCGCACTTTTACACCGCGCGAGGCTGTATTTACAGGTTCCGATTCTGTCGCGGCTTATGAGGAACGTGCGGTATGGAACGGCGGCACAACGGACATCCGGCTCGTAAACGCCTACCGGCTTTCGGATCGCTTGGCAGTGGGCCTCACGCTTGCCTATAGCTTTGTTAATCTGAACCGGGATATCACACTTGATTTTGAATCCTCCGATTACCAGAATGCCGCCTATTATCAAACAGCGCGCTTCAAAGGATGGTGGACCAAGGTTGGATTCCTCTGGAAGCCCGCTGATAAGATTGGCATTGGAGCATATTACCGTCCCCGCAGCGGCGGCGATTGGGAACTTGAAATATTTGAAAATGACGGTTCCAAAGCGATCTTGACGAAAAGAGACGGCGA
>JAHIZR010000260.1 GCA_018814465.1 bacterium
CATATCGCGGTCGGAACCTTCGTCGGTTACATCGAACGCGCGTTCGTGAATTCCGGCACGGTGCGCGTTGTGGCGGACACTGAAGAGCGCGGCGGCATTCGCGAAGAACGGCAGGACCAGCAGGCCAATGCGTCTCCCGAAACCATGAAAGAGTTCGGCCTTGAACTCGGCGCCGACTATATGCTCATGGGCGAAATCAACAAGATCACCGATCAGGAAGGCAAAGAAAAAGTCGCCTTCTATCAGGTCGACCTGTCCCTGACGCACATTCAGACCAACGAAAAAGTCTGGCTCGGCCAGAAGAAGATCAAGAAGTATATCGCCCGCAAAAACTACAAGTCGTAAACCAAAGCGTTAATCAGCCGGTCTCTAAAACACCTGGGAGCAACGATGCTGCACAAGCTGTCTCGCGCTTGGATATTTATTCTGCTGACTTTTTCTGTTTCTGCTATTTGGGCAGCAGAGAATATCTACGGATTGGATTCCAGCCTTACTCAGGTCGTGAATTGGGAACGCTTCGCGAATGACTTAGGAAAATACAGCCGCGAGGAAAAGCGTGTTAAACCGCTGGAATTTTCTGCTGAACAGATGACAAAACTGCTGGAAAACGGTTTTTTCGTTTCATCTGATCGGCGCAGCTATGCCGCTGAGCAGTTCTTTCACATCTACGAGAGCGACCATTACGGATCAGTGCCCAAGATTCCGAATTTCGTGACCGTTGACTGCGTCCTGCAGGCTTACCATCTCTATTTCAGCTTTCTGCTGCGGACGATGGAAGAGCAGAAGCTCTACTACTCTGTGCAGTTTCTTACCCGGCTGATGCTCGAGAGTTCCGTCGAACAATACTATCGGCTTGCCGATCCTGACTTCAAGGCGGCAGCAGTCAAGAATATTGCTTATTTTCTCGTCACGAGGAAAATGCTTCATATTGACGGCGTTTCCACGTATGGCAGAATGAATGAGACTGTTCCGGATGAAGCGGTTGATATCGCGAACGCTGAGTTTGAGAAGGTTAAATCACATGCGGCACGAGAATCTTCTGATATCTTCCCCGGCGATCTCGACTACTCCCAATTTATCCCGCGCGGCCACTACACTCGCGACGCTAAACTCGAAAGTTACTTCCTGGCGATGATGTGGTTCGGTCTGGGCGCGCTTCCCGCCCGAGCCAATGATGAAAACGGTATGAATGTGCGCTGTGATGAGTGCATCCGCCAGACGCTGCTCATGACCGACGCCTTGTTTCGATCCAATGAGTATGGACGCGCGCCGATTGGATCATGGCAGCAAGTCTATCGGACAACCAGCGCCTTCGCCGGACAATCGGACTTTCTGACACCGCATGATATTCATAGACTGATTGCCGACATCTATTCGGACTCATACGATATCACGGAGCTGGAAGACGCTGTAAAATTCGAAAAGTTCGCGTCAAGATTCGAGAAGCTGGAGTCGCCGCGTATTAAGCATAAGGCGGTCGGCATGGCGTCCGGTGTGCAGTTCCGGCTCATGGGCCAGCGCTATATTCTGGATTCGGAGATTTTGCAGACGCTGTCGGAATATCCCGTGCGTTCCTTCCCGAGAGGGCTGGATGTGTTCGCGGTGCTCGGTTCGGATCGCGCCGCCGATATTCTCGATCAAGTTTATAATCAACCTGAACAGTGGGATCGCTATTTGCCGCTGCGCGACAGCCTCGAACTGGCGGTACAGGACTGGAAGCCGGAGAACGATCACAGCTCGATCTATCATTCGTGGCTGGACGTGCTTAGGGAGTTGATCGCCAAGCCCGATCCCGCCGCGCCATTGTTCGCTCAGAATACCGCATGGCTTGACAAGGAACTGACGACAGCCTTGGCCAGTTGGGCGGAAGGCAGGCATGACATTATCTTATATGCCAACGCTTCATGGGCGGAAGGAGAAGGCGGGATGGAAAAGCCTCCCCTTCCCAAAGGCTACGTCGAACCCGTCCCCAAGGTTTTCGCCAAGCTTGAAGCTCTGGTGCAATTAACTCGCGATGTTTTGCGCGAACAGGGGTGTCGCATTCCGGATGCGGATGTACTCGCGGTCAGACTGGCCGATTTGATCGGTTTCCTTGAAGCTTGTGCCGATAAAGAACTGCGCGGCGAAACTCTCATGGACGCTGACTACATTCGCATTCAGTATATCGGCAGCGAACTCGAACAGCTTTCCACCGACATCGTCAATCTTGACCGCAACATGCCCGCCTTCAATTGGGAAGGTCAGAAAGTCGAGATGGAACCGCACAAATTGCGCGGCTGGTTCGAGATTACCGGACCGGATCGCGATCTTGCCGTGATTGCCGATGTGCATAATTCCGGCGATCAGTGTTTGGAGGTTGCCGTCGGTCATGTCGACGAGATTTATGTGATCGTTCCGATCGAAGACGAATTGCGCATCACTCGCGGCGGCGTCTTTTCCTACTACGAATTCCCTTATCCTGCCGGTCACAGACTGACCGACGAAGCATGGCAGGAAATGCTGAAGCGCGATCGCGCTCCGGACCGCCCCGTCTGGACAAGCTCTTTCCTCGCCGAATAAACAACTCACTTTTATTTGTATTATTTGAAATCAAAGATTGTCATTCTGGACACTCACTGAAGTCTGCGGAAGTGAGGCGTCCAGAATCTCTCTTGTTCTTCTATTGGAGCGAGACCTAACTTAAATACACGTAGAGTAAAAGGCTCGCCGCGCCGGGCTAAGCACAGAAATCGCCCTTAAAACGAGTCATTCAAAGTGCGCAACCCGGCCGGAATCTTATCTTATCCCAAGGAGCACCTTAGTTTCCTTATCCAGTACATTCCATGCATCTTTCACACCTTACCCGCTATTTAGTCCCTCTCCTCGTCGCGCTGCTCTTAGCTGGCTGCGCGGGCAAGCGCACGCTCATGTTCGAGGAAGTGCGCAACGACCTGCGCGCGAGCGACACCGAAAAAGCCTACGCTTCCTACAAATCTAAAATCAAGGGAAGTACGGAGCGTGTTGATGAGTTACTGAACATGGGACTGCTTGCCTTTGAAACCGGCGACTATGCGGCGGCGGTACAGTCTTTTTCTGAAGCGGATCGCTTAGCAGAAGAGCGGCTGACAAAAAGTCTCTCCCG
>JAHIZR010000261.1 GCA_018814465.1 bacterium
TTCAGCGTTTCTATAAGATTCATGCAATACTTAAGTCAATAATTTACGAAATTCTATGTTGACACTCAAGCTCTTCCGATCTCGATCTCCATGTCCTTAATCGTAGATATACGATTAAGGCGACGAGTTAGTATATTCTCAGCTTCGAAAGTGGCAAAATCGAGTGACGATTGAAGGGGATTGCTTGTGAGTTGAATGCTTCACACGGTCATAAGGTTCATTCGCTTGCATTTGCTGTAACAATTGTGCATATTACCATGTAGCTAAATAACAAATAATTCAAAACTTCCAATAATAATTCGGAGATCATCATGCAGGAATTTCGACCTCCACAAAGCCCCAAAGGGCTGATTTACGGCGCGGTTATCATAATTATCGCCTTCATTATCTTCCGAGTCTTCACGGTTATCCCCGCCGGTCATGTCGGTGTCGTTGATTTATTCGGAAGAGTCTCACCAGAGACTTTAAAGCCCGGAATCAACATGCGAAACCCGTTGGCAAGAGTCACGAAGTTCTCGGTTAAGACTCAGGAAATGAAAGAGCTTATGGTAGTTCCTTCGAAAGAGGGACTATCTGTGCAGCTTGAGGTGTCCGTGCTCTTTCATCTGAATCCGGAAACTGCGGCCGAAGTCTATAAGACGATCGGACCAAACTATCGACAGATCATTCTGGAACCGAATTTCCGTTCGATTTCACGCGGTGTGACCGCAACCTATGAGGCGCGCGCGCTTTATACTTCTGAACGTGACCGCTTGGCACGCGAGATTCAGGAGCAGCTTGAAGCGATTGTCAGCCCACGAGGAATTACCGTGGAATCGACACCGCTCCGGCAGGTTGTCTTGCCGCCGAAATTGACCGCCGCCATTGAAGAGAAGCTTCAGGCCGAACAAGCCGCTCAGCGGATGGAATTTGTGCTGGATAAAGAGACTCGTGAGGCGGACCGCAAGCGCATCGAAGCGCAGGGTATCGCCGACTTCCAGAAGATCGTCTCGATGGGATTGACGGATTCCTTCCTGCGCTGGAAAGGAATCGAAGCCACAGAGAAACTGGCCAATTCTCCGAACTCAAAAACTGTTGTAATCGGCTCCGGCAAAGACGGCCTGCCGCTGATTCTGGGCGGGAACTGAAGAAAAGGATAAAGGATCAAGGAGAAAGGCGGAGCTTATGTTCCGCCTTTTCTTTTTTAGCTGAAGGTATTGATACAAAGAGTTGAAAATGCTAACTTGATTACAAATCGCACCAACATTTCATACAGGGAGTGGAATCGTGAACCGAGTATGGCATCTGATCATTGGACTTTGTGTTTTTGCAGCCTTAGCGACAGGGCAGGACAGCCTGCATATCCGGCAGATCGGATTGCTGGATGATTATTGGGGGGACGTCGAACAGGTTTTGATTGACGGGACGACTGCGTTCGTCGCGGCGGGATCGGGAGGAGTACGAATTCTCGATGTTTCAGATGCATCGTCGATGCATGAGGTTGGGAATATTCCAACCTATTCTTCTGTGAACGGTATTGCGAAGTCAGGCGATTTGATCTTCATAGTTGATGGCTTTAATGGCTTTCGAATCTTCAATGTATCAAATCCGGAATCGCCTTCGCAAGTCGGTTCCTTGCAAACTCAGGGATATGCGTCAGGAATCGCCGTAGATGGTAACTATGCTTATCTTGCCGCTGATGCAGCCGGACTTATTGTTATCAATGTGTCGAATCCCGTGTCTCCACAGCAAGTTGGATCGTGTGACACACCGGGCCAAAGCCAAGCAGCGTTAATATTAGGGAATTTAGCCTATGTTGCGGACGGAGAGGAAGGGCTGCGAATTATCGACGTCTCAACTCCTACCAATCCAACTGAAATCGGTTCGGTTCAGACGCCGGGGACGGCGATTGACATAGCTATTCAGGGCGATTACGCCTTTGTTGCGGATGACCTCGAAGGTCTTCGTGTTATCGATATTTCTAATCCTGAGTCCCCGACTGAAATCGGCAGTTATAACACTCAATTCGAAATCTTGTCAGTTGCGGTTTCCGGCTTCTTTGTCTATGTGAGTGACTTCTTCTTTGGATTGCGTGTGCTGGAGATTTCGAATCCCCAATTCCCGGGCGAAATTGCGAGTTTTGATGATCCGAATACACATTACTATCAGAAGCTTGCATTATCTGGGGATACGGTATACTTAGTAATGGACTATGGACTTGGAGCAATTGACATTTCTAATCCGCTTCACCCTGAACTTGACGGGCAATTCCTCACCGGGGGGAATTCGAGGGGTATAGCGGTATCCGGAGACTACGCTTTTGTGACTGTCTTGGATGGTTTGGATGCCGTCGATATCAGCAATCCAAGTGAACCGCAAATCGTCGGACATTGCTCCACTCCCGGACAAGGCTGGTTTGTCGAAGTTTCAGGCAGTTATGCTTATGTTACTAATTTTACTCACGGTCTCCGGATCATCAATATTTCAAATCCTCAATCTCTGCAAACTGCGGGGTTTATCGATTTCTCATTCTACTCTTTAGGATTAGCAGTTCAAGGGAACTATGTCTATCTGGCAAACAACGAGCGGGGGATAACGATCATCAATGTCTCAACTCCTACATCACCTGTACTTGCCGGGTCGTACGATACTCCTGGATGGGTCCGGGATGTTACCGTTCAAGGGGATCATCTCTATGTCGCGGATGCATCGGAGGGATTGCGAATTCTCAATGTATCCACTCCGTCTCAACCGGTTGAAATTGGTCATATCAACATAGGCGAATCTATTTACGATGTAGATGTATCTGGCAACTATGCTTTCATTACTTGTGAAAGCGGGATTGTCGCATTGGATATCTCTGATCCGACTCAACCTGTTGAGGTTGGTCAGTATGATGACATGTACTTGGCTTATCAGATCATTATTGAAAACGATTTTGCTTTTGTTTCGGCGGATAAATTCTATATTTTAGACGTATCTGATCCTTCCGATATGACTTTGGCTGGTTATTATGATACTCCGGGTTTCACAAATCAGATTGACATCGTAGGCACAACCGCATATATAGCGGAGTATTCCTATCTCGGGATTTACGACTGTTCGTGGGCGTTGGGCGTCGGCGGTCAGAGTACTCCTGAAATCCCGCAGACGGTCACGCTTTATCCCTGCTATCCCAATCCCTTTAATCCAACGACAACGATAGCGTTTGATCTGCCGGTTGCGTCCGAGGCTTTGCTTTCAGTTTTCAATATGCTTGGACAGAGTGTTTACACAATTGATTTCGGGAGGTTGAACGCGGGGCATCATTCGCATCTCTTCAATGCCGCCGCGCTGCCGTCTGGAGTGTATTTCAACACCCTGCAAGCCGGGAATGTGAAACTGAGCAATAAGATGGTGCTAGTGAAGTAGGAAGCAAGAATAACAGAGAGTATAAA
>JAHIZR010000025.1 GCA_018814465.1 bacterium
GAAAATGAAGGCCGCGGCTCCGGCGGAAGCGGAGTATTCAAGGGCGTCGCCGGGCGCGCCTTGTGACGTGTCCGCGCCGATTCCCATGGCATAGTCCATTTCGCCTGATTTGATCAGATTGTAGGCGATGAACATGCCTTCCGATCCGGCCTTGCAGGCAAACTCCAAGTCTGCCACGTGACAGTTGGGGATTGCTCCGATGGCTTCCGCGACTGTGGTACCGCTGGGCTTGACCGCATAGGGATGCGATTCGGAGCCGATATACAGAGCGTTGATTTTTTCGCCGTCGATATTTGCCCGGACTAAGGCGCGGCGGGCGGCTTCGACTGACATGGTGATGACGTCCTGATCGGGAGACGGGACGCTTTTTTCGTAGAGCATCAAGCCGCGTTTGTACGATGGTGCATCGGCACCCCAGACTACGGCGATATCCTCAAGCTTGATTCTGAAGCGAGGAATATAACTGCCGTATCCGACGATGCCAATTTGGGGTCCTTTTGCCATTTAACCTCCGGTTAACGATGAAATTGTGACGAGTCTGACAAAGACATTCTTACAGGATAATTTCGTATCATTAGAACATAGCATTTTTTACAGCAGAGTCAATCCAAATGAGGTAAAATGAGAAAAAAGAGCGAGATAAATAAAGGACTCAAATGCTCATATTTGGGACAGTTATCAGTTCATTGGAAGTTAAGGTTGAACGTATAAATAAATATATTATTGTTTTCCAAACCTTGATTTCCGCACGCTGCCTGCTATATTGTGAGAAGACACTTCACTCATTCTTGTGAACAGGGAGGATTTCTCATGATTTCGCGCCTGCTCATCACAATTTCGATTTTCTTTTTAATCAGTTCAGCTTATTCTCAGCCGGACAGTCTGTGGAGCCGGACGTATGGGGGAGTCAATATTGATGTATGCACGTCGGCTCAGCAAACGACCGATGGTGGATACATTCTGGCCGGTTATACACAGTCTGGAGACACTGACTTCTGGATAGTGAAGACGGATATCAACGGAGATAGTGTTTGGAGCCGGACTTATGGCGGAAATGGTGACGAACGCTGTTATTGCGTTCAACAAACGAGCGATACATGTTATGTCCTTACAGGATTTACTGACTCTTATGACGGAGAGATCGGATATGGAGACTTCTGGTTAGTGAAGACTAACCGGAATGGCGACGTCCTCTGGAGTCAAACTTACGGAGAGGGATACTCTGACTATTGCCAAACAGTAACGGAGACCTTTGACGGTGGTTTTGCGCTTGCCGGCTATACAATGACCTATGATTCGGATTGGGAGTTCTGGTTAGTCAAAACTAATTCCAATGGAGATTGCCTGTGGAGCCACACCTTCGGAAGCGATGGTCCTGATCAGTGCTACTCGATGCAACAGACCTCTGACAGTGGTTTTGTGTTAGCGGGCTATACAGGCACCATTGATTGGCCCGATGTTCGACTGATAAGAACAGACGCGAGTGGTGATGTTCTATGGAATCGAACCTTTGGGGGCGGCATTGATCAATGCAGATCTGTCAAGCAGACGATTGATGGAGGCTTTATACTTACGGGTGATAGGTGGATACTGAAGACCGATGCGAATGGAGACAGTCTCTGGAGTTACATCTATGACGGGTGGCGCTATTTCAACTGCGTCTGGGAGACAATCGACGGAGGCTATGTTCTGGGTGGAACTACTTCTTCTTCCGGTGTCGGCGGAGAAGACTTTGAATTAATAAAGACAAGTGCAATGGGAGATAACCTTTGGAGTCGCACCTTCGGCGGTATTGAAAGCGATGGTTGCAGCATGATTCAGCAAACAACCGATGGCGGCTTTATTCTGGTCGGCTCAACTTGGTCGTATGGAAACGGAAACAGTGACTTCTGGTTGGTTAAGACCGGACCCGATCCGCTCGGTGTGATTGATGGTTTTGCACCGCTGCCAACATCAATTAGTTTGTCGGCATATCCGAATCCGTTTAACAGTGAGTTGACACTGGATGTGAGCGGATTTTCGCGGGAGGTAAGGGTGTCCCTGCTGAATGTGCTAGGACAAGAGGTTGAGTTGATTCATGAGGGAGTGCTGGCGGGGAATAGGATTCATTATGCGGCTCCGGCGACGATGAGCAGCGGGTTGTATTTCGTGAAGGCGGAGGATGCGCGGAATGTGCGGACGGAGAAGGTTGTGTTTTTGAAATGACGATATGTGAGGTATGAAATATGAGAAAGCCCCGACATAACAGCCGGGGCTTATCTTTATTCATTTACAAAGTTTTGCTTTAGCGGATCAGGACGATGCGGCGCAATGCATTCTGACTGGGAGTATTCAGTCGCACCCAGTAAGAGCCGGAAGGCAGGGACACTCCGGCACTGCTCTTGGCATCCCAATAAGCCGTATACGTGCCAGCCTGCACATTCTTGTTCACGAGTTCGGCGACCGTGCGGCCTGTGATGTCGTAAACCGAAACATTAACCCATCCCGCTTGTTCGACAACAAAATTAATGTTGGTCGAGGGATTAAAGGGATTCGGATAGTTGGAAAGCAGTTCGTGACTCACAGGCATTGACAGCATAGGATCGATAGCGGTGGGCTGGGGATAATAATAGGCGCCGATATCGCAGATCGTGCCGTCGGGGTCGGTCAGGGTGGTGTCCCCCGCATCGATACAGCGGGAGCTTTCCTGCAAATGGAAATCTCCTTCAAGCAAATTCACGAACATCGGGTCTTGCGAGATGTTGTAATAGACGTCCGATGAGTCGTTATTCTGATTGACCGTAACGATTTGGCCTAACAGCAAAGGACCTTCTTCAGGATTGCCAACTGAGCCATCCGTATTCTGCCAGAAATTGCAGAATTGCACTTCCGCATCGGGAGCATCTGAAAAGTCGATCCCCGTGCCATTATTGTAAGCGAAGAGACAGCTATTGATGCTGGTTGAGTTCGACCCTACACGGGCACCACAGGGCGAGTTTTCAACAAA
>JAHIZR010000262.1 GCA_018814465.1 bacterium
CGCTCCAGATCATTCGAATCAAGTATGCGCTCCTGAACTTTCTGGCCCTCGCGAAAGACATGGCACTGCCTCAGAACCTGATCCATCAAGGTTGTCTTGCCGTGATCGACATGCGCGATAATGGCGACGTTTCGGATATTTGTCTTCATTACTGTCTGTTTACAGAGTCTCCGTCTTAGCAATGGATTTCAAGTGCGGAAAGATACGGGCATTTTAACTCGAAAGCAAGTCAGCGCAGGAGTTGTGCTATATGGGCAGCAACCGCAGGATAAGGCGAAATTCGCTTATATGCATATAATATACAATTACTTAAGAACGGTTTAATATCGATTTCTTTTTATTCGTTAGCTCCTTTGCAGCTAATACGCTGTGACGCACTTTGCGTTTCCATTTCGCAAGCCTTCCAGTTTCGCGCGTTTCGTCATTTATATTGACTTTCGCTTGGCTTCGCACTATCTTATCTCCATATCCACGACCGGAGGGAGATTTGATCATGGCTAACTTATCGCGATTCGTATTTTCGATCTTCACCTTGTTCTTACTGACAACGACAGCACCAGCGCAGTTGGTGCCGCTTGTGCTCGAAGAAACGATTACATTGCCCGTCAACAACATGGTCTGGGACGTGATTCCGCATTCGGATGGCTACTACTGTTATCTTCAGGCGGCTGAGACTTCAGACAACACAACCACCATCTTCATCGGGCGTACGGATCAGACCGGCTCGGCGGAGTTTACCACAACCGGACAGCAACCACGCTTTCTGCAAGGATTCTACTACGAGCACGATCGCGCACCGACGATCTACTTGGAAAACTACTATTCAGAGCCCGACAGCACGCAGATTCGCGTGATTGATCTTGAGACCGGCTTCACACTGATAGAAAAGATTTTTCGGATCGGTGGTGCATGGGGAGCATATCCCATGTATGTTCCGCGTACCTCGAATCTGCATACAGATTGTGTCTTTCCGTTCTCCGCACCGCCCCTGATTACTCACAAACTGACTGTGTCATTAATCTATCAATGCCATTGGACGACTGACTGGCTGAATGTACATACCAGCGGCGAGTATTTTGCCGCAGTGTTTTTCCCTTCCATACTCCTATTTCCCGACTCCGTACTTTGGGATTACTCTGACGAAGATTTTAATGATCCTGCTATTGCCAGGGCAGAGCGGAGTGACATATGTTTAATGAACGAAGAAGTCTTTTTCTCGAAGTGCACAAGTTCGAGCGCAGGGGGAAGGGATCACGGCGTGGATTTCTTGGACTATAGATGTGGCATCGCCTGCTGCAAAATCGCGGACTCTGCAAGCTGCGATACCTACCATTCCATCGCATGGGATCCGCGCGACTTCGAGTTTCATAGTTGCTGCGAAGCAATTATTAGCACGTTCGATTCCTTTATTCAGTGTTCTCATACAGCGGCCATTTGGGAAAGCGAATTGAACGGGCTGTTTCCGAGTGATTGCGGTCTCGAGAATTGGGTCGTGTCGCAACGCTACTCCCGACTCTTCGCCGCTGATATCGTCGATAACGACGGGCGCGAAGAGATTCTGGGCTATCGAGATAATTTGGACGCGCTGCATGTCTATCGCTGGCAGGACGGCTACCGGTACGGACAAACGTCAGAGATTGTGCCCAATCCGGATCGTATCGCCATCATCGGTAGGTATAGTGACGAATATAGACGCCTTGCCTTGCAATATGATAATCAACTCTATCTCTATTCCTTCAGCGAGTATCTCGATGCCGATCCGATTCAGCCTGATCGAGTTCACCATGAGGCGATTCGGCTTTCTTCATCGCCGCAGCCCGCTGTCGATCAAGTGCAATTCAGACTGTCAACCCCTTTAAATAAAGTCTCAAACCTGCTGATTTACGACCTGCTCGGTCGCGAAGTTTCTCGCAATATGCTCGGTCCGCAATCCACTTCCGTACTCCTCAATCTCTCCACTCTGCCTTCCGGCGTCTACTTCGCAGTGCTGGATGGTCAACCGCAAGCCGCGCCGCATAAGTTCATCTTACTGAAATAGGCTGCTCCATTCAATTTATGACAGAACAGAAAAGACTCCAGCGCGCGGCGTTGATCGTGGCCGCCATGAGTTCATTCCTCGGACCGTTTATGGGATCCTCCGTCAATGTCGCGCTCCCCTCGATTGGCAGCGAGTTCGGCTTGGGTGTCATTCAACTGGGCTGGGTGAATACCGCTTTTCTGCTCGCCGCGGCAAGTTTTGTCATCTCCTTCGGTCGACTTGGTGATCTCTTCGGCCGTAAGCGTATTTACACGATGGGTATCATCCTGTTTACAATCTCTTCGGTTATTCTCGCCGCCGCCGGAAACGGAGCCGTACTGATTACGATGCGCGTCTTTCAAGGCTTCGGCTCGGCGATGATCTTCGCCACGGGCTTGCCGATTCTGATGTCCGTCTATCCCCCCGGTGAACGCGGCAAAGCGCTGGGCATTACCGTCGCCGCTGTCTATCTGGGACTTTCCGTCGGTCCCTTCGTGGGTGGACTGATCACACAGCAACTCGGCTGGCGCTTCGTCTTCTGGATGAATCTGCCCGCCGGATTAATCCTGCTGGCCGTCCTGCTCACGATGCTGAAAGGCGAATGGGCGGAAGCGAAAGGCGAAGCGTTCGACTTGCGCGGTTCGCTCATTCTCGCCGCCGCGCTGACCGGCTCGATGTACGGCTTCTCCGTTTTACCTTCGCTCATCGGTGCATTTTCCATCGCGGCGGGACTCATCTGTTTCGTTATCTTCGTGAAATATGAGCTGCGGATTCCGCACCCTGTGGTGAATATCTCATTATTCAGAGATAATCCTGTTTTCGCTTTCTCCAACTTAGCAGCACTGATAAATTACGCGGCAACCTTCGCGGTGAGTTTC
>JAHIZR010000263.1 GCA_018814465.1 bacterium
AGCTGTCTGACTTCGCGCCCGGTGATATCGTAAAGTCGAAGATCGATAATCGAGCTGAACGGCAGCGTATAAGATAATGTCGTTGCCGCGTTGAAGGGATTCGGATAGGCGGACAGTAAAGTGATTGTTTGGGGTACTGGTCGTATCGGATCTGTAACCGGCGTTGTTTCCGGTTCCGTGCGAATCAGGTAAATTCCTCCCGGATTCAAACCGCACATCAGATAACCGCCATCGGCAGTGACAAGTCCGGTATAGAGGTAGTCATCGGATTCAGTACCATACATAGCTGTCCATAATGTGTCACCCTCATTCGTCATACGCATTATTCCATACTGGATTCCAATTCCAGCAAATCTATCAGTGCCGCAGAACACTGAATAGCCATATGATATTGAGTTTCCTAAAGATCTTCCAATTGCGTAATCCCCCCCCCCCAGTCGATTCTCGTAGATTATATTACCAAGAGAATCGCCTGCCAATATATACACATCAGAATTTCCTTCAGGAATAGTCATTGTGTGCCCGGATATCAGGAAGTAGCCTTCAACTGCTACCTTTATATCCAGACCTTGATTGAATTGATCGACGCCGAAGGTTTTCGTCCAGAGGGTGTCTCCGAGATCGTCAATCATGAGTACGTAGACCTGCATCGAATCGTCTTCCCATAGGCGACCGGCATGTCCCGCCACGATGTACCTGTTATCGCTAAATTGTGCAATCGACTGTGCGCCGTCTGCTTGCGGAGTTCCATAACGTTTGTGCCAAAGGAGATCGCCTTGCTCATTCACGCGCATAATCAGCACGTCACCGGAGTCCGATACCGCGCCGATGTATCCGGCATTGCCGACGCACAAAAACTCGTTATTCGGGGTCACAACCACCGACCTTAGCGCATCATAGTTGTCGTCGATATTATACTCACGCGTCCACATCGTATCACCGGACTGGTCCGTTCTGACGAGATACGCAGCGTTGTCAAAATGAGCCGGCCAGCCGGAGCGCGAGCCTACTGATATATAGCCTCCCAGAGGAGCCTGTTGGACATCGACCAAAGTTTCATAAACATGCTGTTCGCCGAACGTATAGCTGTTCTCCCATTCGAAATCGCCAAGACTGTCAACCTTCAGCAGGTAACCATCATAAGGGAAATCCGTGACGCCCGCGATAATGAAGCCTCCGTCGGGAGTGGCGGCAAGACCATGCGGTTCCGTTCCACCGATGTAGTTCCGTTCCCAGCGGACCGGCGGCTGCGCGATCGCCGAAGCCGCCGAGACCATAATCATCGCTAACATCATGATTTGCTTCATCTTCCATGCCTCACAAAAAAGCAAAAGCGAACGCCAACCTCCTCGTAACGGTGAAGAGGTTTGTGTTCGCTTGCCGGTTTGATTCCGTCTCATGCTGTTGCTCCCGTGTGCTTCCCGCCGGACCCTATCAATTAGTTTACTCTTTCTTTTCGTAATTGTCAAGACCCCGCGCAGATAATTACAAAATAGTTCTCTAATATATATTACAGTTACACGCGCTTCATAGCGTTCGATAACAACACAAACCCCCGACATCTGCCGGGGGTTTTGTGCTATGGATTATCGCCGAGCAGGGGTCGCTGACCCTGCCGTAACCATTCAGTGTACTTCGCGCGCGCGGTCGGCGACCATGCGCGGCGATTCTGAGTATTATTCCCGCTCCTCCAGCTTCGGCTTCCGTCCTAAGGGGAAGCGAATCGTGAACGTGGTGCCGACGCCGACTTCGGACTCAAGCTGTAACTCCGCGCCGTAGCGGGCCAGCATGTTGCGGCTGGTGGACAAACCTAAACCGGTGCCGGTCGGTTCGCCGGACTTGGCTTCCGAACTCTTCGGCTTGGTCGTAAAGAAGGCCTGAAAGATCTTGTCCCGCACCTCTTCCGGAATGCCCGTTCCCGTATCACCGACGCTGGCATAGAGATATTTCTCATCCGCCCACGTCTTCACCGTCAGCACCTTCTTGGGCGTTTTATACATGGCGTCAATGGCATTCCGCAGCAGATTGCCGACGACCTGTGACAAATGAATATAAACTCCGTATATTGCGGGAGAGTCCTCGGCCAGTTCCAGTTTGCGCTCCACTTTCGACTTGAAGAACAAGTTCGCCTCGAGGAATCGCAGCTCGGTCAGAATAATATCTTCGATTAGCAGGTCGCGCGGCTCCATTTCCCGTTCGCTGCGCGACTTGATCATCAAATTCGCGATAATTTCCCGCATGGCTTGCGCCTGCTGCCGGATCTGTGTGACTTCCTTGCTCTCTTCTCCGCGCAGCTGCACGAGATCGCAGAGTCCCAGAATGCCCGTCAGCGGGCCGTTCAGGTTATGCGCGATGCCCGCCGAGAGCATGCCGAACTCGGACAGCTTCGATTCGCGCATCAGCTCGATTTCAAGTTGCCGGTTCTGCCGTTCCATCACAACCTGCTCGGAGATATCCTTCGCCATCAGCATCACCATTGCGCGATTGCGGGCTTCGAATAGGAAACTCCTTGTCACCAGAAAATAGCGGCCGTCGCCGGATTCCAGCGTCAGCGTCTTGCCGCCGTAAGCCGAAGTCAAGCCCTGCAAATCGGTGCTGTCTTCCGCCGAAAATTCCTTCAGCCAGCGGTGGCAAACCACCGGCAGTGAGTACGGCTCGAACATCTGATCCATCGCCGGATTCGAGTACAGCACATCGCCGGTGCCCGACAGCAGAATCAAGCCGTCGCGCATGGCATGAATGAACTTATTCAGCCGGTCGCGTTCCGCTCGCAGATAGCGTTCGGTGGCCGCGCGTTCTCCGACATCCCGGCCTACTAACAGTGCGAATTCGCCATTGCCGGACTGGGAGCGGGCCGAGGTAAATTCGACAAGCCGGGAGTGTTTCGACTTGTCCTGAAAGGGCAGTTCGACGACATGCACCCCGCCCGCGCCCGCGTCTTCATAAAGCGTGCGCACTACTTTGCGCTCGTGTTCAGGGAATAAATCAAGGAGGCGAGAGCCGGCGAGATCTTCGCGCGAAAAACCGGACCACTCGATGAAGCGTTCGCTCGCTTCAATAATCTCGCCGTCATCCTGATAAACGACAACCAAAGCGTCCGGACCTTCTAACAAGAGATCCAAAAGCTCGGGAGCTTCTGCTTCCTGCGCCAGATCATGTTGCTGCTTAACGGATTTGGAATTGCGGCGAGTGGAGGTGAGAATGGTATCGAGAAATCCTGCCAATCCGCGCGCGCGCGAACTGGAGTCATTACTGCGAGTATTCTTAGCACCTGGGCTCTCTGTGCTTGTTCGGCTCGCGGTAGTGGATTTTACTTCGGAATTCGGAGCCTTTGATTTCATAATTCAGATGCTATGGCAAAGCTTGCCCGGTAGCGCCCGCGCAAGACAAGCCACTCACTCTCGCAGTTAGTAGATTAATTCCAAAATAAATAATACTTTAATCCTCTCGCGAAGCTCTCATACTCTCATCCGTCTTCAAATTCGCAATTCCGATGCCACTTAGTCTCTATTTCCATTTGCCATACTGCCGTCGCAAGTGCCCATATTGTGATTTTTACAAAAGTGTACCTCGCGAAGGCGAAACTTCCCGATTTATCGGCACTTTAGCAAAGGAGGTTCTTCTTACTCGGCAACAATTAACATGGGCAGAAATGGATCCAATTCGATCCATTTATTTTGGAGGCGGAACACCATCACTCCATTCTTCGGCGGAAATCGGGCAGATATTGGCTCGTGTCTCTGACCTCTGGAGCATCTCTCCGGAAGCGGAAATCACCCTCGAGGCAAATCCCGGAACACTTGAAAATAAAGATTTTGAAGATTTACTGAAGATTGGAGTAAATCGCCTTTCCATCGGCGTTCAATCTTTCACAAATAGAAAATTATCATTATTATACAGAGATCATTCGATTGCCGATTCACGGCAATGTGTGGACTTCGCACAGAGGGCCGGATTTGCGAATATCTCGCTCGATCTCATCTTCGGGCTGCCCGCAGAGACCATCGAAGAGTGGAGGCATGATATAAATAATGCGCTGGAACTTGCGCCTCAGCATGTGTCTCTTTATAATCTGGAATATCACGAAGGAACCCCGCTCGACCGTTGGAGAAAAGCCGGGAAATGGCTACCTTTAGGGTCAGACCTCGAGGCCGAACTCTACCTGCTGACAAACAACCTTTTGACCGCCGCCGGGTTCCAACACTATGAGGTCAGCAACTTCGCCAGAGAAGGCTTCCGCGCTGTTCACAATGCGGTTTACTGGAAAGGCGAACCCTGTCTGAGCTTTGGACCCTCTGCTTTTTCCTTCGACGGTGACCGGAATCGGCATGCGAATGTCGCCGACATCAAGCGCTATCGCGAGCTGGTGGAAGCCGGCGAGCTGCCCATTGACCGCCGTTGGACGAACAATGATCAGGAACAGGCGGAGGAATGGATCAGCGGTTGTCTGAGGCAGTCTGCGGGTATTGCGAAATCCGTTGCGGAAACTCGGATCGGTAAAACATTGACTGACCGGCTCTGGACTGCCGCCGCCGGACTTCCCGAATCGCACCGGGAACTGAATAATCTGAGTTTCCGTCTAACTCCCAAAGGATGGTTCGTGGAAAACGAGATCCTTGGCTTTCTCTTCGATAGAATTCACAAATAGTATTTCTTTCGCGCAAAATATCCCCTCCCGTAAATTCAATTTCATTCATAGAGAATCGTAATGCATATCGAATTTCTCATCTCGCAAATCGAACTCATTCACCAAGTCGTCAAGCGCAACACCGAACATATCGATCATGC
>JAHIZR010000264.1 GCA_018814465.1 bacterium
GCCGTCGTGCAGCACATAATCGAGTGTTTGCGCTTCGTGCCGCATTACTACATCATAACCGCCGATCCGTGTTCTCATCTCTCTGTAGCTGGTCGACGGACACAGCAGTGCCGGAGAACCGCCGTCTGATTCAATCCATCGACCGTCCACAATCATTGAAGGTTTGCGAAACTGAGCGGCCATCAGTCCCGCATGACTCAGCACGGATCCTCCTGTCGAAAGAACGCCGGCAGAAGCATGCACAAAAGCGTTCTGCTTGGGATTAATCGTCGGCAATACTAAGATGCCGCCGGTGACATCTCTCGGCTCGCGACCGGCAATTCCAAGCACTGCCCGGCCCGTTGCCCGACCTCGCGACGCCTTCAGCCCGTGAATAATCTGTTCCCCTTCAATCAGTTCCAGTCTCGATAGATGCGCTTCCCAACCGGAAATCAACGACTTCGCCGCATGAGCGGCGTCGGCAAGCGAAATCTGACAGCCCGTAGTCAGATAATTATTGCCGCGCAGAATCGTCGCAAGTTCGATGAAATCGAAACACGCATTTGTTTCCGATAACGGTAACTCTTCGGCTTTTCTGTTGTACAACACCGTGCCATGCGCGAACATGCCCAACTGAATAGCCTCTTTCGAGTCGCGCATCACATACAAGGTAATCGTCTGGTCGCGAAGCCTTAAGCGAGTACGCTGAATGTCATGACCTTCGATACTGCCGCTCGTTGTAAATTCCAATGTGCGTTCCAGCGGCATCACAAGCCAGCCGACCGCCACTGCTTTCGCCAGTTCTTCCCCCCCCGTTTGCAGCAGTTCCGCGAACAGCTCGACTTCATGTCTGCGCTTAAAGTGCTCTGCCGGAGCGCGCTGCAGTTGTCCCTTTATGATTTCGATCTCACCGCGCGAGATCGCGTCGCGCAGCGGTCCGAAAAGCCGCCGCTCCAATCGATACAAACCAAGGGGACGGCGGATGCCGTCTCGAGGAATCGGCAGTCCGTCCAATCCCAGCCCGTTTAGAGTGGAATTGAGCTGTCTGACCAGGAGAGGAGACGGTTCTTCGAGGTAGCGGTCCGCATAGTTCCCCTCTCCGTTCCATGAAATCTCTTGTGTCGCACCCACTTGCGTTTCAATTGCTGACAGAATACCGATTCGATCTTTTGTCAGCAGCCGGTGAATCGGCAGTGAACCCCAATCCAGAAAGGAACGAGCCCAGGCGGCAGCGATCTTTTGCTTAGCCTCGGAATCCAGATCCAGAGATCCGATCACCCAGTCGATATCCATCAGATGAGGAATCAAATGGAAGAGCAGACCAATCCGTTCGCATAATCTGCCCAGGTCCAACACCCGCTCTTTGTCGCAGCGAGCATGAATC
This sequence comes from bacterium, assembly GCA_018814465.1. Lineage (GTDB taxonomy): Bacteria > Electryoneota > RPQS01 > RPQS01 > RPQS01 > JAHIZR01. The sequence goes on from JAHIZR010000264.1 coordinate 1,364, forward strand.
CTGACTTGATCGATCTCAACATTGAAATCAAGCCGCTCCAGAAAGTGCCGGATCGCTCCCAGCGACAGATCAGGATGATCGGATAATTCGTATTGACTGACTCCATAGTACTGAAGATCCGCCATCCCGCCCCGCAGCGGAGGAGAATAGTCAACACGCAAAAAGATCGGATGATTGCGAAATGTGATGTAGTAATGAGCCTCCGCTCCATAGCTGAAGACACTCACTGCCGGGAAGGATCTCTGGCCATAGAGAAGCTGACGACTTAACCCCTCGACCAGCATCTCCAGCGCAAAAGGCAAACCTTTTACCGTGTCCGATTCCGCAGCCGGTTCAAAATTCGAGTATTGGATACCGCGGACGATATGCAGGATCTCATTCTCACGCGCCAGAATCATCGATACTTCTCGCTGCGGTTCGCGCTGTGTCTCCACCAGACGGAATCCAAGCTGCAAACCGCGTTGGTGCAGATAGCGCTTCAAGCCGTGCAGCGTACTCACATCTCCAAGCGTCGTGGGATCCTCGAACATCAGGACAAGCCGCGTCAGATTCGGAGAGACTTCCGGCGCGGCTTCATTGCCTTCGACTTCCGCGATTATCTTGTCCTTGATAGAGTAGAAAACGTCCGCCAAAATCGCACATTCGGGAGCATAATCGGCAAACAGAGTGATAAAACTGCTGACGATTTTCTCCATGTTATTAAGAATATCCAATACTCGCTCGCGGGTCAGAGGAGTCACGTCGAGTATCGTCTCCAGGACTTCCGCATGCGCTAAATTCAGGTTGCGGAACATGCTGACTGAGTTGCTGCTTTCACTCTCGCTCTTCAATCCAAGTGAAGACGCCCCCTGAGCGATAAACAAAAAAACATCCGGCGTCGGGCGCACTTCCGTGCAGCCGGCAAACAACAGGGCTTCGGTCGGAGAAACCAGCAGTGGAAGAGATCCGTCGATTTCCAGCCGACGATGCCGGCGGGCGATCAAACCAAGATTGATTCCCGGCCAACCTAAAACGGCAATCAGTTCTCGAAGCAATACCTTTCCACATTCAGCCTCCGCCTGTCTTAGGTCAGACAGAAGCGAGTTGCCTGTGCCGTCCTGCGGCAATAGATAAAGCAAATCAAGATGAGTTGCACGGGTAAACGTCAGATAGGGATCCAGGAACTCAGCATGCTCGTCTCCAAGTACCTGCCTGGTATGTTCTGATAAGACTGCTGACTCGGACAGATCAAGGATGCGGGCGGCAAGACAGCGAATGAGAAGATCTTCGTCCGACAGATACAGCGACAGTACAATATCCTGTTTCCGATGCGATTCCACAGGCTGCATCTGTTCCATGATATAACGGATTCGCTCCAGAGACTCCTTATTCCGCAGGCGAGACTCGTCCATTTCAACCTGCTCGGACAAATAACTTAGAATCGAACGGTCAATCTTCAACTTACCTGCTAACGAAAGATCCTGCATTACTCCAAGCGTGCTTCGGGCGAGCAAGTCATCCCGCGCGGACAGCATGCATTGCAGGAGCGGCCACGGATCTTTGCAGCCTCCAGCAATCGGTTTCAGACAACGGAATAGTGTGGCGGCGACTTCTCCCGTTCGCTTGCTCAGCAAACGGGCAAGTTGGCAGATCAAATCAAAATCGGAGTCGGACAGGGGAGACGGAAGATTGTCATGCAGCCTGTCACAGGTTTCGGCTACATGCTTGGGATCGGCAGCGCTGACCTCAAAGGCTGCGCTGATAGAAGTGATTAATTGAGATAGAGAGTCGGATTTATCTGCAGGCATGATGATGGTGTTCTATTCCTGGAAATCGCGGGATTTCAGTTGTAACATTAGCCGTTGAGTTGCAGGAAGCTATGAGTCTGTGATCCGGATATTGTCGAATCAATGAATATCTGCTTGAAAACATTCATTTTATAAATCCGAAAGCGTTTCCAGTAGAACGATTATCTTCTTTAAATGATAGATTATTAGTCTTCATTTGATCCGTTAAGTCAGTTCCAGTTGAGAGGGGAATCCGTTTCAGAGCTTACTATTCCGTAATATAGCAATCTATTAGAGCATTCTCAACTCCGGCAATGACGAAAAGATTCGGGGTCGCATTGTTTCGTAGCCACAAAAAACGGACTCCCGATCAGGGAGTCCATTCTATCGTCAACGGGATTGCTTTGCTGCCCGGAATACTCCTAAGGAACAGATTCCCCACAGATCACATAAAAGAACAAACGTGAATCCGTTCCGGCGCCAGAGGCGATCGTAATATCGTACGGGGGTGAAACTGTGGAGCCGGCAAATGCCGCGTCCGCGCCGTCCGCTTCCGAGAATGTGTAAATCGAATAATCACTTACGCCGCCAACCGGAGTCCAGTTCAAACGGAGATGAAGATTATCTCCGACCTGCTCGATGAACATAAGTGTCAGGTCATTCACCGGAAATGTCACAGAACCGGGCGTCACAACCGAATCGCCAATTACCCACAACCGCGATGAATACGGCGCAAGTTCAGCGGAAAGCTCCGTCAGAGCGGAACCGGGTGCGCTGAAAAACGTTGCTTCGATCAGCTCAGTTACCACATAATTCGAATCGGCAACGATCTCCAGCAATCCGGGATTGAGGTTTACGCTCACGTTTTGCGTATTTCCCGAGAAGTTGCCGAGAAAAACGACTGGAAACTCTCCGGTTTCAGTCCTGGCATAGCTGTAACAATCTCCGCTCTCGCTATTGTTTAACTGTGTCCACACACCTGTGCGCATTGCCGGCAGCAAGCGCCTCGCGTTCGTTATAGTTGTGTAGTGCGGCAGCATACTGTTCGGATCCTGTGCCCAGTCAATTACATCCCGGACCGATTCCTCGCCGACTTCTTGCCCCACATACAACATCGGAATTCCCGGAAGGCTCATCAGCAACGTACTGATCAGGCGTGTTTGCTGAGGAGTCTTCCGCACGATATAGCGAGTCTCATCATGGTTCTCCATGAAACGAAACGGTTGTTTATAGTCCGGCCAGCCGTTTCCCCAATTCGTGATCAGATTGCTGAGTTGATTAAAATCCGATGGGCCCGGGACAACGTTAATCAGTCCCGCTGTGCCGTCGAATAGCAGCGACCAGTCATAGGCAAGATCGAACCGGTTCTCCAATATCTCATTGGAAATTCCGGCCTCGGCCAGCATCATAATCTCCGGCTTGATCGTCTTTAACTGCCGATTGCATTCCACCCAGAATTCCGGCGACCGCTCCTGCACTCCCCACGCAACGTCACAGCGATACCCGTCGATATCAAACTCTTCGATCCAGTACTTGCACACATCAATAAAATACTGCGCCGTTTCCGGATTGTCGAGATTAATATTGGGCAGTGTTGTCCAATCATAATAATAAGTGTAATTGCCCGAAGCATCCCGGTCATACCAGTCCCAGTAATGCGAGTAATGCCCATAGTTGAGCGCGTCCTGCATGAACGGATGCCCGATTCCCGTATGATTGATTACCATGTCAAGAATCAGCCGAATCCCTCGATTGTGACAGGCGGTGACCAGTTCGTGAAGATCGGCATCATTTCCGAAGTCGGGTTCGATCGAGTAATAATCGTCTATCTGATAGCCATGCAGTGTCGGGCTGTCAAAAATGGGCGTCAGCCAAATCGTGTTTATTCCCAGACTCGCAATTCGATTGATGTCGTCGGTAATGGCATTAAGATTCTGCTGCGGCGAATAGGCTCGAACAAATATTTCATAGACGATCGCATTCTGTACCCAGTCCGCGCTTTGATTAAATGTGAACGGATCACCGCTGCCATCCGCGAGTACGCGAATAAAAGTGCGGCCTCTGCCGAGATTGTCTGAATTGTCGGCTAC
>JAHIZR010000265.1 GCA_018814465.1 bacterium
AAAAGGCGGCCTCACTGAAGCCGCCTCTTATCATATTTACTCAAACCAATCTTACATACCGTCATTATGCATGTTGATTCCCAGATCACGAGCCTTCTTCCAAAGGGTCGTGCGATCAATCTTTAGCAAGCGTGAGGCACGTATTACATGACCGCCGGATGCCCGCAGCGCGGACTCAATAAAACGGCGCTCGAATTCCTTCACCGCGGCTTTCAGCGGTCCCGGTGACATCAGCGTCGCGGTGTCATTATCAACCATATTCATCGGGGACAGCATCCCGCCTGTGTTCATCGCCTGGCTGTTCATCTGGAACTCGGTCTGAATCTGCGCCCCGCGCGTCAGGAAGGACATGACTTCCTCATTGATGGTTGTGGTCGGTGCGGCCAGAATCGCCCGCTCAATTACATTCTCAAGTTCCCGCACATTCCCCGGCCAGTGATGCCCTAACAGCATCGCCATCGCTTCATCGGTAATCGTATACTTTTCCTTATGCAGACGGCCGCCGATTTTCTCGAGAAAATGCGAGCATAGCAGCGGAATATCCTCGCGGCGTTCGCGCAGCGGCGGCACCGTAATCGGTACTACGTTTAAGCGATAATAAAGATCCAGCCGGAAGCGGCCTTCCTGCACCATCCGTTCCAGATCGCGGTTTGTCGCCGTGATGACGCGCACATCAATCGGAATCCGCCGGTTGCTGCCGATCTTCTCCACTTCGCGATCCTGCAAGACATTCAGCAGCTTCACCTGAATGGACATCGACAGCTCGCCGATTTCATCGAGGAAGATCGTCCCGCCGTTCGCCTGCTCGAACTTGCCGATGCGTGTCTGCTTCGCGTCCGTAAACGAACCTTTCTCGTGACCGAAGAGCTCCGATTCCAAAAGCGTTTCCGGCAGCGCCGCACAATTCACTTTTACGAACGGCTGATCGGAACGCGGTCCTTCAAAATGAAGCGCGCGGGCCACCAGCTCTTTACCTGTTCCGGTTTCCGCGCGAATCAAAACGGTCGAATCCACCGTACAGACCTCGCGAATCGCATCGAACACACGATGCATCGCAGCCGACCTGCCGACCAGTCCGCCCAGCTTATGATCCCCGCCGAGCCTGCGCTTCAATTTCTCGACTTCCCCCGCTAAACGAATATTCGACAGCGCGGCTTCCATGGTTTTCGCCAACTGACGGGGCTCCAGCGGCTGTTTCAGGTAGTTCGTCGCGCCGCGCTCCATCGCATCGATAATTTGGGCGGAGTTCTCCCTGTCGGAATAAATCACGACCGGTAGGCGGTAATGCCGATTCCGAATACTCTCAACCAACTGCGCGCCGGAAACCTTTGTCAGATTGACATCGCATAGCACGAGATCAATCGCTTCTGTTTCCAGCCGCGAGATGACTTTCGCCGGGTCGCTCTCGGTCAACACCCGATACTTCCCCTCGGCTTCAATCGTTCTCGTCACAGTTTCAAGGGCGGAATATTCCTCATCGACTATAAGTAAAGTCGGTTCAGCCATAGGGTGAGCCTCCCGGCATATTTGAATTTTTCGTTTACACGTGGTGAGTTACTAACATTATCGGCAGGATGGACAGAAATCTTTAGGATTCTCCGATGCTGATTTCCAACATTGTTGCTTTTTCGAACGCTATCGAATTTTATGTATAAGATTCGAATAAACAATCATTAATAAACGCACAAATTATGCCGCCCCTCTGCGATCAAACCCAAATCCATGCAAAAAATCAACATTTCCCACGCCTCGCTCATGGAACGGCGGAAAATTAGTGCCCGTTTGACTTTAACTATCTCGGAGACTATATTTAAGTTCGTATAGTATAGCCTTCCAGCCGGGGGACTCAGGCTAATAATTATCAATATCATGTGAGAGTTTTAAATGAACATGTTCAAGGGTGTCTGGGTGGCTCTGGTCACTCCATTTAGCAACGGCAGAGTTGATACGGATGCAATGCGGCGTTTAGTCACTGATTTAGCCGCCTCCGGTGTCAGTGGTTTTGTTCCGCTGGGGACCACAGGAGAAGCCAGCACGTTGAGTCTCGATGAGCGCAAGACTATTATTAAGCTGTGCTTAGAGGCTGCCGGTGATGTCCCGGTCGTTCCCGGATGCGGTACCAATAACACCGCGCAGTCCATCGAACTGGTTAAGCTAACTGCCGATCTGGGCGCTCAGGGCGCAATGGTGATTACTCCCTACTACAATAAGCCCACCCAACAGGGACTAATCGCGCATTTTACAGCGATCGCCGACAGCACAACGCTGCCGCTGATGCTCTATAATGTTCCCGGCAGAACCAGTGTGAATATGCTGCCCGACACGGTTGATACATTGGCGGACCATAAAAACATCGCCGCGCTGAAAGAGGCTTCCGGAAATCTGGAGCAGATCAGCGATATCTGCGACCGCGTGCGCGGCCGCATGCATGTCCTCTCCGGCGATGATGCGCTCACGTTTCCCATCATGTCCGTCGGTGGAACCGGAGTCGTCTCCGTCGTTGCGCATGTCATTCCCGAAGCGGTTGTCAAAATGGTCGATCTGTTCCTTGATAACGAATGGAAACGCGCGCTGCCGTGGCACCGCGTCGCCTATCCGGTCACGAAAGCGATGTTTGCCGAAACCAGCCCTGCGCCGGTGAAATACGCCCTTGAATTGCAGGGCAAAATCAAGAATGAACTGCGGCTGCCGATGGTTCCGGCCAGCGAAAAAGCGCGCGAGATCATTCAGCAGGCTTTGAAAGAATATGAACTCTTCACGGCGGT
>JAHIZR010000266.1 GCA_018814465.1 bacterium
ATGCCCGCAATCGCCACCGCATTCGTGCTGAAGGTCCATTTATCCACTATCGCTTCCCGCCCCAACACCAGCTGATAGGCTTTGCGCGCCGCCGACAGGCTCGGCGCGTCTTCCGGTGTTGTCCACGTCGGATAGTACTTCTCCACCGGATAGCGCAGTCCCGTATAACCCGCTTCGCTGTACATCGGGACTTCCACAACGGCATTCGGATAGCCCGCCGCTTTCGCCGCATCCTTCACTTCCGCCACCGCGCTGCCCTTCGTCTCGCCTGCCGTCAGCCTTCGATCCAGCCAAATCGATGCTTCGTCCGGCACAGCGCACTGAGAAGGTGAAGAAGAAAACACCTGTGTGACCGCGACCGTGCCTTTGCCTAAGAACGGATCATCGGTCAGCCGCTCATTCAGCTTTTCAATCTCCAGCGCGATTCTGGAGATCTTATAGATCGCGTTGTCGCCGCGTTCCGGCGCGGAACCGTGACAGGAAACACCGCCGATCTTTACCAGCATCTCCATGCGTCCGCGATGGCCGCGATGCAGCTTTAAGTCCGTCGGTTCGGTGATGACCACCAACTCCGGACGAATATTTTCTTCATTCAGAATATATTGCCAGCACAGCCCGTCGCAGTCCTCTTCCATCACGGAACCGATGAAGTAGATTGTGAACTTGTCCTGCAGGTTCAATTGCTTGATGATCCGCGCCGCGCCAATCATTGCCGCCATGCCGCCCTTCTGGTCAACCGTCCCGCGTCCCCAAATTTTGCCGTCCTCGATCTTCGGTGTGAACGGATCGAAAGACCATTGCGTCCGGTCGCCTTCATAGACCGTATCGATGTGCGCGTCGAATGCGATCACGCGCGGTCCCTCGCCAATCCTGCCGATGATGCTGCCCAATCCGTCGATGCGAATATCATCAAAATCCGTATTCTGCATTTCGCGGCGAATCACTTCAATGACATCCTTTTCCTTCGTGGAAAAGGACGGCGTCCGAATGAGATCGGACATGAATCGCAGAGTATCATCTAAGTATTCAGCGGAAAGATCGCTGATTTGTTTTGCCAAGGTTGTCACTTTTGTTCGCGGGATGAAATATAGTGAGGTGTTACGGTTCCGATAAGTTCTTTCAGAGAGTTCACATGATGCGTTTCACACCACGCGGTAATTTCTTGCAGCGCAGTACCGATCCATTCCGGTCCGTTGCGAATTAATGTCGTACAGCTTTGCACCGCCGTTGCCCCCGCCATCATAAATTCGATTACGTCCCGTCCGTCCCGCACACCGCCGCAAGCAATCACCGGAATTTTGACGGTTCGGGCGATATCATAAACCGCGCGCATGGCCAGCGGTTTGATCGCCGGACCGGACAGCCACGCATAGGGAGCCTCCACTCCCAGTCTGCTGGCGCGTTTCTCGATATCAATTGACAGCACCGGGCCGATGGAATTGATCGCCGTGATCGCATCCGCCCCGCTATCTTCGCAGGTTTTCGCTGTTTCCAGCAGGTCAGGAGCATGCGCGGACAGCTTCATGATGACCGGCTTGTTCGTCAGCGATTTTGCGGTACCGACCAATGCGCGATACTGCTCCTGACTGGACGTTCGATAATGAGTCGACAGCTCATAGCCATCCACCCACTCATCAAGCTTAGGAAACAGTTCCTTGACATCCTCCGGCGTGTAGCCGACGGAAACCAGTAATGGAACTTTCCGCTCCTGAAGCGCGGGCAGTATTTCCTTGATCCACTCCCCAGCCGGAATCTCCGACCACTTCTCGATATTGAAGAACAACTCTCCATCGAACGCCATGCACGGTTTCGGCACTTCCGCCGGAATGGACGAAATCGTTTTCGCCAGCAGCGCGCCGATACCTGCCGCTTCCAGCTTCCGCAATTTGCGCAGGGTCGCTCCCGGAGGACCGCTTCCCGGCAGGAGCGGATTCCGTAAGTACAAACCGGCTATTTCAACAGCAGTATCGATCATATCGCATCAGAGTTTACTGAAACGTGTACAAAGCTTTGGCGCGGCTGTTCGCGCAGCTTCCGCTAATGCGGCTTCATCCACGGCGGAAAATACTCCATCTTCAAGCACAGGTTGACCGTTGGCAAACACCCAGCTTGCCCGGCTGTTATCTCCTAATCCATAAACCAGATGATACATCCAGTTCCGCTCCGTTAACGGTGTCGGCGCAGCATAGGGGAAGACCGCAAAATCAGCCGGCAGTCCGACTTCAATCTTTCCGACCGCGCGTTCCAGCATTGACGATAGATAGCGCGCCGGATTCTCGAAGAGAATCTTCTTCGCCCACTCCATCGAAGCGCTATTTTGCTTACTCCATCCCGACATCATCATTTGCGCGAATCGCAGTGAATAGAGCATATTCGACGACATTCCGTCAGTACCTAAAAGCACTTGTGTATCGAGAAAACGGCTGGGATCTGCGTACCCCACATGATTGTTGCAATTCGATTCCGGATTATGAGCTATTTGCAGACCCATCTCGCGCGCCAAAGCCACATCTTCCTCCGGCAGATGAACTCCATGCACGAGCAACGCGTTTTCGTCCAACAGCCCGAACTTGTGCAGTCTTGCCAAGGGACCGCTGTAGCCCTGCCGCTTGGCATCCTTGACATCCGTCTCATCTTCCGCTACATGCACATGAACCGGCGCGTTCTTCGGGCGAACATTAGCAATGTATCTCAGCGATTCATCACTCAATGTAAACGGCGCATGCAAACCTATCATTCCCCGCATACGAGCAGACTGTTTTTGTGATTCAATAAACCGCAGATTTTCATCAACCGCTTCTTTAAACGCAGCTTGTCCGTTGCGATCCGTGATCTCGCAGCAAAGCAGCGCCGTAAGCTTGAACTTCTCGAACTCATTCTTGATCAAATCAAGACTTCCCTTGATCAGCGACGGCGATGAGTGATGATCAATAATTGTCGTGCAGCCAAAGCGAATTGAATCTCGTGCCGTCAGCAGCGCCGATAACCGAATACTTTCTTCATCCAGCGCCCGGTCAAGCTTCCACCACAATCCCGCAAGGATCGCCGGAAAATCAGGCAATGCTTCCG
>JAHIZR010000267.1 GCA_018814465.1 bacterium
ATGAGAGTGTCAGCATACGGGCTGTCTGACCGTCGTACTCTTTGGCGTCATAATGAAACCTCAAATCACCGAGTGCGTTTTTGTCCAGACGGCGATTAAAGCTGCGGATCGCAAACGCGGCATCGAGCGCGGAGAGAACGTGATTGGCCAGTACGATCTCCATCATGATGTTCGCATTTTCCAACGACTTGTTCGCATCACCGCGCATATCACGATAGATAAAAAAGAATGGACTGTTGCCGTCAAATCCGATGGTTGCAGGATCATCGCCGGACGTCTGAGACCAGATATCTCCGTTGTCTCCATTAATCGGACCGGTGAGTGTATAAGTGTCAATCCAACCGTAGCCGAACTGCGTGTCATACTTTCCAATCATCTCATAATACTGTTGAATATCGAGCGTATTTATATTGTGCCCATAAGGCGGAGGCAGGTACGATCCCCGCTCGTCCCATGATTCAGACTTCCACGCATCGAATCCGAACGTATAAGCTGTCTGCTGTTCATTCAAACTTGGATTGGTGGCTATCTGGTATTCGCGAAGCATGTAGGCATCATAGTTGAAATGACCTGCTTCGGGATCGGTGTTTCTGTGAGGTCCGGCGTAGGCTTCGAATTCATCTGTTTTATCGTTGCCATCCGCGTTGTAAGAAGAGAAAAATACCCATGCGGCGACTTCCACCGCAAACCACGGCACAGCGCGCAGCCACGAACCGGAATACAATTGCCCCGCACCGGGAATGACGAGTGAGAACATCACGCCGCGACCGACATTCTTCTTGGCAGGTTGACCCGCATCGGTTATCGGCGCATCTTCAATTTGCTGATTTGCATCATCTTCTGCGGCCAGCTGCGCGCGGTAAGGCGAGAACGACCAGGTGTCGGCTGACGCGATGTCGGGCGGCATCATAAGAATAATCGCGAAAGCGAAAATCATCAGAATGGCTGATTTTGAATACACGAGAGTATCCTCCGAGTATTTTATATTAATATTTGTTGTTTATCTGCACATAGAGCATCCGCAGCTTGGCGTGTGCTGCCGAGCCGGCGGAATGATCGGAGTATAAAAATCGAAAAGAATGGTGAAATAGTATCGAATCTCTTCACCATAACTTGTTGTGATATTATCTTCGACATAATCGAATTTATCGAAGCCGTAAGCTACATCCAAGGAAACAGCCGTCGGATACAGATTGAAGGAATGCAACTGAAGGCGAAGTCCAGCACCGATATCTTTTTTCAGCTCATCGGATTCAAATTCACCGTTCCACGCATCGCCGACATCGGTAAAAATGCTGCCATAGATTCGATTAAGCGACCACGGCCAGAGATTCCAATCAGCGCGCTTCAAGATCGGGAAACGATATGTCAGAGTACCGACTCCCACCTTTTCACCGCCCAAACTGTAGAAGGAGTAGCCGCGCATACCCGGCAATCCGCCTGCATAAAGGTAGAAAAACGGATCGACTGTTTCACCAATGAAACCGCCGCGAATTCTTGCTTCAATTGTATGCGGCTTGATGGGCGAAGTAAAATACTTCTCAACGCCAAGCTCAACCATATTATAGTTGTTGGGATCGTAGATCTCGCGCAAACCAACAGCATCGCCTCCGATCTCGATATCCTTGATGAAATCATGATTCGCGCGAGTATACTCGATAAAACCTTTATATCCACCCCGGGGATTAATCTGCGAGTCGACTCCCGGCAGACGATGATCCATATAGTACCCTATTTTCCATGACCACCCCTTGAAATAGACAAGTGAAACGCTTGACTCGTCGTCAAAGCGGTTATGCGCAACATATTGATCAAAGACAGCTCGAGTTTTGAGACTTGCCTTCGGCCCTAAGGGAATGCCTAATCCGACATTAATCTCATTCAGATTGTAGCGATAGCGAATCCGGTAAGTATCATAGATAGGTTGCAGCATCTCCTCGATCCACTCTTCACCGAGAATTCTCGAGGAATCAGCGAAGTGAGAGGTCAAACGCCGCTGGACGTTGAAATACTCGGCAAAGATCGTCGGGTAAAAGGCTCGGTACTCCGCGAGCGCATATAGATCATAGTCACGCTTCTGGTTGACAGCAAATCCTCCGATAAATGACAGCTTGTCGAGCACATCGTTCAGCAGAATATAAAAGCCGGGCTTGAAGGTGTTGTAATCAAAAGCGATTCTTGGAAACCAATAGAGCGTTTCAAATGTCGGTTTATACGTAGACCGCTCATGTGTCGGTGCGCCGAGTGGATAGATCTTTTGCGGGATTTGGCTCGTGTAGGAGACCTCTTCATCATAGGCGATGTCCAGACTGCTGCTGGGCGCACGAACCGGTTGCGGATCAGCGAGTGAAAGAATCCGAAAACCATCCTCGCAGAACTCGGAGAAGACCATGCGTTTGTCCTTCAGATCAGGATACAGCGCACCACCAAGGACGACGGTCAATCGGGTCTTCTCTCCGCTGTCGAGATTCAGTCTGTAGATGTTAGAGATCCCCGATTCATCCCAAGATACGATCAGATTTTCACCGTCCTCCTCCCAGGTCGGATCGCGCAGTTCGATTCCTTCTCCCTGAAATTCGTCCAGCAGTGTCAGCTCTTGTTGTTCAGGATTATAACCAAAGACACGGATGCCTCTGCCCTCGTGCAGGTGATGAGCGACAGCGATTTTGCCGCCGTCCGGACTCCAGCGAGGGATGTAGTATTGCTCCTGGGGCAAACTGGGGTGTCGATAAATGATATCTTCGGGAGTGATCATCTCTACTTTTTTGGCTGAACAGTCGGGCATCGCTGCAATACCAATTTCGCGTTTGCCGGCATTGTTCATCGTGAATACCAACCGTTTCCCGTCAGTTGAGATATCAACCGATTCGGAACGCAGTCCTTTGCTCAGGCGAATCGTCTTCTTATCCTCGAGCTTGTAAAGGAACAAATCATGAACAAGCGATCCGCTGCTGTTGGGCGCACGGCGGCTGAAGATGACGCCAGATCCATCCGGCAGCCATGTCAATGCGCCGTTCGCTCCACCCACGAGAATCTCGACTTCGTCCTTGTCGAAATCATGCAGGTACAGACTGGACTGACCGAAGTAATCGCGATTTTGGTTCGAGATAAAGGCAACCTTACGGCCGTCGGGTGAAAGGCGCGGAAACAGGTTGACGAAACCGGTATTCTCAAGCGTATCAGCCTTTGTGAGATAGGGCTGAAGCTGGTTCTTCAGGCCTCCATAGCGATCCTCAAGCCAAGTCTTCCACTCGTCATACCATTCGACTCCCCGCTTGCCGGTCGCCTTCCGAATCGCGTCATCCATCGAAATCGGATAAGGTGTGGAAAGCTGTCGAGTAATCTCGGATAAAGCATCGGGTCCGCCTGCGCGCCCGGCAATGTATTTGGTTAGAGAAAATCCCTGATTGTAAACACCCTCACTTTCAAGGCTTGTTTTGCCAAAGTAGGCCATATCGTTGAAGGAGAGCAGTCTGTTCGAAAGTGTCGCTTGCCGAAGCAGCATGTCGCGATGGCTATCCCAGAAATCATAGCCGCTGCCGGTAAACTGGAACTGCGCGGTGCCTTCGGCAAACCAGCCGGGAACAGTGACAGACGGCAGGGGCCAACTAATCAAGGTATTGGGATAGCCGTACAGAACATCGGGCCGTCGTTCGTTTTCGTAGCCGATAACCTGCGCATAGAAGGCGGGAATGCGGCGCGTCCATTTTCGCGAGGCGCCCAACTGAATCATATGGGTGTATTCATGAGTGACGACATTCCGCAGCCAATTATGCGTGCCGCGAAAGTCCCAATTCATGGAAGTCACCCAGAACTTTATTTTATTCGACTGGAAGTAACTCGCGGCATTCGCGATGTCGTCGGTATCCTGAAAGATCAGCGAAACCTTGGTATCCGGTTTATAGTGATACAGATCGCATAGCGGACCATGTATTTCCTCAGCGATCTTTGCCGCCATGTCAGCGACATCCTCCAAACCTTCTGTATGGTGGATTATGAAATGTTCCGTCTCAAAGCTCAGCCATTTCAGCTCGGGATGATTCTGCTCGATGAACTGCCCAGAAGCAACAGAGGCGAACAGAATCAGCATGAGAATCAGGTTCGGAATGCGGGATCGTAATATCATTAGATTATCCACTACTTCACCACCGCAATCTTGATTTCGGAACGATGCGTCTGCCCGTTTGAGACAAGTTCCGCCTGCGCAATATAGACACCGCTCTGCACTCCGCCGACATTCCAATCAACCTCGAACTGACCAGCTTGATCCGAAGCGCCATTCAAGGTGGTCACTCTGCGTCCGGCGATATCGAAAATCTGAATTTTCGCGGTTGCGGGAGTCGAAACAGTAAAACGTATATGGCTGATATCGGAAGTCGGATTCGGCCAACAGTATACCCAGTCGCTGCGGTCATGAACCTCCGGTCGCGGAGGTCCCACATTGATGATGGCATCAGGTTCCGTGTAGGGGAACCGCTCGGGACCGGATGCAGTTATCGGGAGTCTTTGGACTGACAGACAATTCACCGAATCAACCTGTGTGATCGAAACATAGTGAAGAAAATTATCCGATCCCCACTCAAAGAGCTCATAGTTCGGTGATCCCGGCGTTGCTATCGGAAATCCCGAGAAACTCGGACCGCTGTGTTCGACTGCTTTGATTCGGGCATAGCGATTGAAATCCGTTTCATCAGAGAAACCGATGATATCCGGATCGCCGTTGGCATCGAGATCTATAATTCGTTGAACATCTACATCGATATGAGGTGCATCTTCACGTTGAACAGCCGCAGCGCCTGCGTAAGTATCGCCATCAGGAATGCCATCGCCATCCCAATCGACACCGGGGATTGCATAGTTTTCCTTGTCATAGAGTATTTCGCCTGTATCTGCGCCAAAAGCTCCAAAACCTGTGACGTGAATCGATCTGCCACTTGATTCATTCACAACAGCAATCGGAAATGAGCCGCGATCATTGCTAATAACTTTTTCCCATTGCACTACTGCCGATGTATCCTGAACGGTCACTAATGCGATCCGCATTGCATCCACTTGTCCAAGGTCGTCATTATCAACCAAGACAAACGAATGAGTCGGATACGATTCAAGATTATAAATGGCTTGATAGAGATTTTCAGGATAATCAATCCAGTCCCCGGGATTCAAAACATTTAACTCGAGGTCAAGTATTTTAGGATTTGGGAAGAAGGCTCCCCCCATCGGTAGAGCAAGCAGTCGAGGTTGATCGTCGGATCCAGTTGCCGGGCGCAAGCTAACGGACGAGTATTCTGTCATGGCGGCAGAAGCTGTCCTGATAGCGTACAAGCCATTCTCATATTCGACAATTCCAATCACCAAGCCCTCCAAAAGGAGTTCAGATCGGTCGTCACCATCAATATCGATCTGATGTCCGATATCTGCAAAGCGAGCGCCCCCTACAGGTGCTGACCAAATCAGAGTCGCACTCGAGTCAAATATCTGCAAGGCGGTTCCAGTAAGAACACACAATTCATTGATAGAGTCTCCATCAAGATCAGCTGTTGTGAAGTCGGGCAGAGATTCTCCGAACAGCTCTTGCCAGGATGAATTTGCGAGTGGATCTATCTGAATCTCAAGCGGAAATCCTTCAATCGTGTTCGTTGAGCGGACAGTGAAGCTCATCACCGAATCGACATCGGAAAAGTTGGCGATTTCGAGATTGGTGAAGGATTTATCGTAGAGCTTCGCCGAGGGACGGGAACGGTCATTGAAGCGAACCGTGAGCGCGCCGCCATTGGCATCACGATGATTGCGGTTTGTACGATACCAGCAATCCTCTTGAATCCCAAGTTCGGTGCCGGAACCTGCCGTGGCAAAGGCGAACTCTTCACCGATGTCTTGCGAGCCGTCAGCTTCAACTAAATCCACTCCACGATGCGATGGATCGGCATTGACTTTGTTATCTTCGATTTTCTCGTTGATCACATTCTCATCAATATGCCAGATCAGAATGCCACTGCCCGGAATACCGAAGTCATAGTGACTTGCGGAAACCGCGACCTTAAAGCCCTCCTGCACTTCAATATCGCCTTCATGGTTGACTTTCAGCCAACGTCCATCGCGATCATGCAACGTAACCTGCTGTATCGAGTCCGCATCAGCATCACGGTTTTCAATCAGGTAGTATTCAGTCGGTGTGATCGGAATTCTGATTGCTTCCGGCGCGCTCGTTTTATTGAAACGAGCCACGCGAACCGTATCGGGCAGGCCGGGAGGAACAACCGTCGTGGAGACCTCCCAACCCATGAAGATGCGCGACCAGATATCCGGCAGTGAGGGAACCAGCGCATTAACATTACCTGAACCCTGATCCATCATACCCCAACGGCCAATGCCGGAACTTCCGTCTTCGGTGTTGAAGAGATCGGGCATGCCCAGCCAATTACCGAACAACTTGATCATCACGCCATTCAGCGACAACTCGATTCCGTACTCGAGGACTTCCTGCTGATTCTGGCTCTCAGGCAGAATAATTCCTTTCGTGATTCCGCCGGGCAAGAAACCTGTATAACTTTCCAGATCCTGTTCCGAAATGAACGCCGAAGGAATGTCAAAGGGTGTTTGGTCATAGCCGATATTGAAGTCCTTCCCCACTCCGGCATGAAAGATCAAGACCGCGTCGTAATCATGGAAATTAACATCAGCACCGGCAAGATTTACCGCTTCGGCAAATAACTCAACCAGCCGCTGATCGAGCAGATCGTCATCGCTGTTGTAGTTATAATGCCACATGGGAAATGAAAGCTGGTAAGCACCGTCATCGGATCGCGGATAGAGGTCCAGCGCCGAGAAAGCAATCGCGCCCTTGGATACCGCGCCGTAATAGTTGCTTAAGAATTGCAAATGATCCGCAAAATAGGAGCTGTCATGCGGCAGCGGATCGATGATCAGAGTGTCCGGCAGAGCGTCTCCCATTCGTCCGTTGCCGGTCGTGCCGGTGACGCTGTCTTCCTGAAACTCCACGCGAATGGCGCAGAGACGAATCGGCGTATCCGCAGGCCACGGATCAGCCGTTGCCGCAGGGGGCGGATAGGCGGTATGATCGAGCGATATCGCCCACAAAATCGTCGGGGCAATAAGGACAAGTAGAGGGCGCAGCAGCTTCAGCGTTCTGGTTCCTGATTGGTTAGTTAAAAATCAACCGACAGCGAATAGCGCATGGTGTCGGTTAACGGATGATCCTTGCCGGCGCTCAGATAACTGAAGTCGAAGCGATAAGTGCTGTACTTGAGCGAGACACCGAAAGTGTAAGGAAAGACCTTGCCCAGATCATCATTCCAGTAGCCGCCGCGCAGTCCGACAAGCGTCGAATACCAGTATTCGGCTCCGATATTCCAAATCAGCGATTCAATCAGGTCGCCGTCAGTCCATGAAGTGAAGATAGCTTCATAGAACTCATCGGACCGTCCAAAGTTATCGCGAACCACGAGCTCTTTATTCACATCCGAAGTAATCGTCAGCTTGTTGAATTCCTGATCGAGCAGTTTGTAGGCAAATCCGGCTTTCAAAGTTGTCGGCAGCGGATCAGCTTGAGCGCGGTCGATATAGGAAACTTTAGGTCCCATATTCGAGAGGTTGGCGCCCAAAGACAATCCCGTAAGAAACGGAGCATGATAGAGCAATCCAAGATCCGCGGCAACGGCAGTCGCGGTTCCGCTTCCAGCCTCCTGCCCGGCTCCGAAAGGCGACAAACTGCTGTAGGCAAGACGCATTGAAACACCCATCGCGAGATCTTCATTGATCAAGGATCCATAGGATCCCGTGACAGCGATTTCATAGGATGAGAAGGTTCCCAATGAGTTGCCCTGCGCGTCAGTGCGCTCGGTTTCACCGAGGTTCAGGAAGATAATATTGCCGCCGAAGGTTCCCCATTCCGGAACTTCGTATACTCCGCTTAAGAAAGCGTAGTATAAATCCGAAAGATTGAACTGGGGAAGCCACTGAACATACATCATGGTCATTTCGCGATTATGCTGGAAACCAAGCCCGGCAGGATTCCACCAGGTCGCAGACGCATCGTCGGCAATGGCGACGAATGCTTCACCCATTCCGGCAGGACGAGCGCCGGGGGCGATCTTCAGGAACAGGAGAGTCGCCTGGCTGACACTGGCGGCCTGCACTGCGATTGGGAGCGCAACCATGCAGATCACCAACAGGCTCAAGACTATCCGCTTCATTTTACCTCCAAAGATACTTTATATTCTATATAATGATTGTTGATACTATCGCAGAATCACGAGCTTGCCCGTGGCTTCCGCTGAATGACCTTGACTGTGTACGGCCTTGACTTTGTAGAGATAAACTCCATTCGCAAGCTCATGACCTTCGCGATCACGGCCATGCCAAGGACGGTCGGCATTGCTGTTATAAAGCTGTCGCGTGCCAAGACCACGAATTTCATCGATGAGCTTGCCGGTCAATGTGTATATTTTAATCGAGACATCGCTGGTACCAGACTGAGTCAGAGCATAAGTAAAAAAGGTCTCATTCGACATCGGATTCGGCCAATTGTAGACATCGTGTATCGCAAAGCCTTCTTCTCCTTCACTGCCTACAAGAAAAGTGGCGGATGCTTGATTCAAATTGTTGAACGAGTCCCATGCTTCTATGACCAGCCGGTGTTCTCCGATCGACAACGGACCGATTTCCTTTTCGAGAAAGCCATCCGTGTAGCTGTCGAGGTTATAGTTGAAAAAAGGCGTAAGGTCTTCCGTTGTCGCATCATCAATCCGAGCGGTAACCCGGTGTCCGACCGCTCCTGATAGGTTTATGCCTGAATCATCGATTAATCCGACATGCAGCAACGGAGTCTGACTTACCTGATCTCCGGAGCTGAAGGACGGCGCTTCCAGCCAAATGGATATCTCGGGAGGTAAAGAATCAACCTCGCTTGCCGCGGCACTGGCGATTCTCAATGGACGAAGGATCCCTATTCCATCCGAAGAATCCGGTTCGCTGTCACTCTTGCCATAAAAATACAGACTGACTTTGGCATTCGATCCGCCGTACTGAATATCCCGAGGCACCCGAAAAGTTACATTGAAACTGCCGTTCACGACCGAAGCCAAACCACGGAAGATAGCATTGCCCGGCAGACCGTAATAGTACGGAGCCCGGTCCGTGTCCCCGCACCAATAATAGGCGGCGGAATCTTCCGAATCAAAGACTCTCGCTTCAACAACCCCCTGAAAGTCCGACCAAACCTGAGGATCATCAAGCGAAAGTGTCTTTCGATCATTCGAAGCCACCGAAATCACCTGCACTTCGGCATCTTTTGAGACGTAACCGCTCAGGTTGTATAACGAAAGCGCCTGCAAGGAATCGTCATGTTCCGAAACGTAGGCGAAAAATTCGGGAGTCGCCAGCCGGAGAACCGGATTGCCAAAAACATGATAAAGCGAATTACGATCCTTGAGCGGTTTTACCGTTCTCAGGGCGTGTCCCAGACTTGATCTTGTTTCCAGGCCTGGACGAAACAGTTCCTCGTAGAATTCGCGGGATAATTCCTGATTCTGACTGACAAAAGTGAACCTCGAAGCCGCAATACAGGCAACGGCTCCGTTGGTTGGATGCGCCAGCAACAGCTCCGGAAAGCAACGCGTATTCGGCCGGTCGTAGCCGCCCCAAGTGCAGGTCGCAGCCACGAATAACGGCCACAGACGAGGATTGTCGAGCAGAGCATAATCGCGATCCATCACAAACAACTGCTCGTCCGTCCATACATGTTCACTCCCATGACCCTTGTAGTTAACCAACAGAGTGCCCCGGTTGATCGTTTCAATCAAGTCCTGAGTAGCGTCCGGCTTCCTT
The DNA here is from genome assembly GCA_018814465.1 of bacterium. Lineage (GTDB taxonomy): Bacteria > Electryoneota > RPQS01 > RPQS01 > RPQS01 > JAHIZR01. The sequence continues at coordinate 9,850 of JAHIZR010000267.1, forward strand.
GATGTTGTGGCCGATGTCCGGAACGGATAGAGTATCTCATACAGCTTCCGGAACGTGAAGTAATCAGGCAAGATCTGGTTGATTAAGCTTTCGGATTCGGTCGTATGCAAAAATTCACTGCAATAGCCGTTTTTCCATTCGTCGTCAGCGACGAAGGTAGCCGTATTTTTCCAAGGACCGTAAAGCGGAGTGATGGCATACTGTATGGTCTTATTGACAATCGCCTCCACTTCGGATTCCGTCTGAACCGGCCAGCGTCCCGACATCATATCGAGTAAGTCATTCCCGGAATCATTGAAATCAACATAGAAATCATCGGTACAGACTTCCAGTTCATTCCAGGGCGGAATCCAGTTCTGATCCGCGCTGCTGATCAGATTCCGATAATCATAGTCTCCCCCGCCTACAAGCAGCACGTAGCTGGGCGGTTCGGCACTGCCCGAAGGACCTCGCCAGTTTTCATAGGCGTATTTCAGGAAATTCCTGATCGCGACCGGATCATAATTCCCCCAACCGAATTCGTCGAAGATATCGCCGACCTTCACTCGGACGGCCGACAGCGGTTCTTCCTTGTAATTCCGATGGAAGTCGATCATCGGCTCAAGTGCATCATACCAGTCATCATAAGTGATGATAATGATCCCGGCTTCCAAAGACGGATCGCGCAGGCGGCGATAATCGAGCGACTCGTCGATGCGGTTTACGCCCCGGAAAACCGGTTTGTCGATCTTGTCGGAACGGAGAGCGATATATCTGCCGCGCTGCGATGCGTTCGATGAATCTGCGAAACTGTTTCCCCGACGAACCAAGGGATGCAGCGGATCGGTTATGTCAAACAGGTAGCCATCGGACCCAAGGTCTTCAACAGTGTAGGCAAAGAATCCCGAAGCGGCATCCGGCGCGAGCAATTCCACAAAACCTGACGGAGCGCTCACTCTCCGCTCAAACTCGAGCTCGATATAGTTAAGATGATTCCATCTGGAGGTCGAGTTGTTGATGATCTGAACGGCATTGAATCCGCTGTTCAGAATGCCTGCCGGAATTTCCGCCTGTACAACTTCCGAGTTTCCAAACGGAATAACCGAGTTCTCGCCGATCTTGACTTCGATATTGTAGGCGCTTTGCTGAGCGCGGGTTCTGACTTTTATCTTTCCCGGCCCGCCGGTCGCATCCTCACACTGCAAAGAAAGCGTGCGAAACTGACCCGGATCGATCGTTGTGGCATACCATATCAATCCCGTTTCCGACTGTGATTGAAAGTAGCTGTCATAAATGAATACGTCGTTGTCATAGTAGACGCGACCTGTTGTCGTACTCTGCGGCATTCCCCCTAAGGCGGTAGCCAGGCTATTCATGCGCAATCCGTCGGAGGCTCCCTGTTCCAAACCAAGCCAATAGACATTTTCGACTGAAAAAGGACTCTGATGCGCCCAATTGGCTAAATAGGAATCATTTGCATAATCAAATCCCTTCAGTCCCTCTCCATAGAAAAGAATCCGATCATTCTGTTCGAAGATACCATTGCTGTTTTCATCTTCAATGAGGACGGATATCTCTTTCAGCCCTTGATCGACTTCCTGACTGGGCAGTTTCTTAAGCAACCTCCCGCCATTGCCGAACATCTTAATGCCAGCAACAGGCTGCCCCGTTAAGTCTATTCCGTTGGAAAGCAGCCAGTTCGCAGAAAGCTCATAGACCCCTTGCGTGGTTACGGCAAGCTTATAAAGATCAAAAACAGGCCAACTTTCTATTTGTTCATCCAGAGATCGAAGCGGCCTTTGCAGCTTCCACCACAGGACGGCATTTATTCCGTTCACGGCGAATGAAGGCAGAGTCTTTGTTTCGCGTTCGTAAGAAGCAGGGGCAGCCGCTTCACCGCTGAATCGAATATTCACCTGAATCTCACTCAAAATCGTGGAATTGACCGCATTCCCTGATTGCAGAACGATCTCGATTCGAGCAAGCTGAAAGCCGCGCCAATCCTGCCGCCCCGTGATCTTCGCGCCGATTTCGTCGGGTGATTCTTTGTCCGCTCGAATCTCCGGCGGTCTTCCCTGCAGTCCGAATCCGGCTGGTTCCGACTTCATTGACTGAACGCTGAGCAGCGGTGAGGTGCCCTGCGGCAGCGCGATGAAGAGTACACGCACAGGCTGGACAAATCGATCAGTAGTATTCATGCCAACATCAGGCCAAATCAGTATTTGACCATCTGAATTCACTGAATCCTGAGTCTGTGTGGATGGAGCTTCAACTATGTAGCGAAAACTACAGCCTCTGTCATTTGATTCAAGCAGTTCGACTCGTGCGAGAGCGGTCGAGGCAATTATCAGCAGTCCCAGGCAGGCAATTATGAAACGTGAACTTAGCATCATTTCCATCCTGATTCTTCCCTGCGACGAGCGAAAAAACCGAATGGGGCAACATGCCACATTCGGTCATACTTCACCCTATAGCTGGCGAGATCGTAGCATTCAACAATAGAGGTAAGACGCACCGAAGCACTCAATAATTTGACGCTGGAAACTAAAAAAACCTCTAACGAATGCTCATTCAACTCCGAGCTATAGTATTCTATTCCTTGTTAACAGCTAAGTGTAATATATTTCTGAAGAAAAGTCAAGTCTAAAAAGCAACTATGAAAAAAATATCGAGACGAGTCGATTGCTCTAATATATTGTATATTTGGTACATAAATAAATCTGACTATTCAAGGCGAGGTTCAACTTCAATAAATGCGCCATCACTCCACAAAGAAAACAGATCATTTGCGCCCGAATTTCCGGATTCTCCTTTTTGCTGTAATGTATGCAAAAAGGCTCTGACACACAAAGGGCAAAACTGTGTTCCTTCAGCCATCACCAATCGCGCCTGGGCAGTTTCAAGAGACATAGCTTTTCGATATGGCCTGTCGCTACGCATCGCATCAAAAGCGTCCGCGACCGCCAAGATACGGGCCTCTATGGGAATCTCATTGCCCTTCAGTCCATCCGGGTAACCGTTGCCATCATAGTGTTCATGGTGGCTGCGTACAATTCGCCGCACTTTATCGAGAAATGGCAGAGGTGAGATAATCGATTCACTTAAAACGGGGTGTTCCGCAATAATGCCCCGTTCGGAGTTGGTCAACCGGCCTTTCTTTAGCAGAACACTGTCCGGGATACCGATTTTCCCAATATCATGCAGGATACTGGCGAATCGCAAGTCATTGCGGCTGGATTCCGGTAAATCGAGCATCTCCGCTATCAAAGAACAGTAGTAATAGACTCTCTCGCTATGGCCATGAGTGTAGAAGTCTTTGGCTTCAATCGCTCGTGTCAAGGAAGCAACGGTCTGCAAATATGCTTTCTGAATCTGTGTTACAGCCCACTCCTTGGATGCGTTCGAATCCTCAACAACACTCACGATCTGCTTTTTTTGCAGAGGGTCCGTATCGCCCAGATTCTGAAGTTTTCGCCGTACAGCTGCATTAAGTTCATCATTCCGGGCTTCCACTTCACGCGCATAGAGCCTTCTTGCCTGCTCGGCTCCGAAACGCACAATCGCCGCTTCAACTCCATGCCTTACTTCTTTCATGCTGAAAGGCTTGACAAAAAACTTGAAAATACCACCAAGATTGATGGCATCAACAGCGATCTCGCGACCATTATCACCTGTCATGAGCAGCGGAATCGACTCGACACCCCCATGCTTCAGTCCGAGAAGAAACTCCACGCCTGTCCCGTCACGAAGGTTCTGATCAGTTAGGATTGTCCGAAAGGAGCATTTCTCAAGAATATCTTTGGCTTCACGAATAGAAGCCGCTGATCTTAAAACAAAACCTGCATCACTGAAGTACTCTTCGAGCATTTCAAGCAAGTCGCAGTCATCGTCAACAATTAAGAGATCGAATAAGAGCGGAACTTCAGGCGTTGATGCGCCCCGAACATGTTGTGGAGTTGACATACTTTCCTAATCTGATTGCTGATGCCCAACAAGCCGAGTCTTTCAGGGCAAATCCAAGGCCAATCGGAGTCGGAAATCTACAACAGTTCGGCGTCCACAGCACTTAAAAAAATGTGATCCAGGTTTTCTTTCTGGAAGCGCTGCCGCAACTCTCCAATCGTTCCGTGCGCCTTAACTTCGCCTTGATGAATTATGACAATCCGGTCGCACAGCTGCTCCGCTTCGTGCATAATGTGTGTCGACAGAATAACACACTTTCCCCTGTCTCGAGACTCCTTGATGAAGCGAACGATTTGTGCGGCGGCAAGAATATCCAAACCCGTAGTTGCTTCATCGAGAATCAGCACCGACGGGTCGTGAATAATCGTGCGAGCGATGCTTACTCTCTGGCGTTGTCCGCTGGAAAGCTTATCACAGCGGCGATCTAAAAAATCCGACATATCCAACGCGTCAGCAACCTCACGGATTCTGCGCTCAGTCTGCACATCAGTCAGATTGTGCAGACGTCCGAAGTATCGCAGCATCTCGGCGGCAGTCAGTCTACCGTATAGTCCGGTGCTGGCCGATAAAAAGCCGATAGCATGACGCACAAGCTCCGGAGATTGAGTAACGGAATGTCCAGCGATTCGCGCATCTCCCGAAGTCGGCCTGAGCACAGTGGAAAGCACACGGAGTGTTGTCGTTTTACCCGCGCCATTCGTGCCAAGCAGTCCGAAAATCTCTCCGTAATAGGCATTGAAACTAAGATCTCGACAGCCGCGCGTCACCTGCCCCGAAGCATCAATATAGTCCTTGCAGAGAGCATCAACACTAATGGCAATCTCACTCATTTATTCCCTCGCACATCACGCACGTCGATACTGCTGGGCGAGCTGGATTGCCAATAAGGAGATTTTATCTCACCTTTCTTTGTGCTGTGCACAAGTTCCAGAACGCCGAAACCGGTTTTGTCGACGAAAACAAACTGGACTCCCCCTTCAAGCTGCTCATAAATCCAGATTTCATGATCCGTCTGATCGGCTTGTTCATAGTTTCGAACAACTTCATTAGGCTCGCCATAAGTAATGAAGATGCGTCCGCGATCCGTACGCCAACCGGGTTTGTTGAAATAGCCGTAGCGCATGTTCGCAACCGCCACTCTGGCAAAGTAATTATTCGCGGCGTTTGGCTCCTCAAGCTCCCGATCGCGCCAGTATGTCTGGAGATATTTGCGCTTTCCTTCCTCATTATACGCACGCACAGTTTCTTCATCGGCTTTCGTATCGAACAGGTAGTGCATCAACTCGATCGCGCTGTCCGGATCGATAATCTCAAGTATATGCAGGTCGGAAACAGCGAGCTGGGATTTCATTTCGTCATCCAGTTCAAGCAGATTCCCTTGGGCGAAATCATCCGGACGGTAGCAGAAGAAACGCTTGACTTGCTCGGCAATCAAACCTGTTGAATAATCCAGTACACGAATTTGAAGCTTATAACTGCCCGTTTGAAGTGTGTAAACAGGAAATCCATCCGCGATTACGGCGGAAGTTCCAGTCTTCTTGTACACTTTCTGGGACACAGCTCGCGCGGGCAAATCGGAATCAGCACGCAGGATAGACCTGAAAACCGTGATGGAATCGACAGCCGTTGAATCGTAAGTCAATCCGTATGCCTCGACATAATAATAAAACATCGGCAATTGTGTGCCGTAAAAAGTCGTCGGATTCGGCAGGATTCGTATGTTGTTCTTTACATACTGCGATTCGACAGATTCGGTCCGTTCGAGGCTGCAGCCGAATTGAATGTCCGAAAGCTCAAATTCGTCCTGTCCGAATGGTTTTACAACCAGTTCCTTCCTGATCGGATCATCAGTCAGTTCCGAGTATTGAAACAAGGACGCCCGAAGTTGATAAACTCCGGGTTTCATGAAGTACTGGAAAACATGCGGAAAAAACTGGCCTGACTTCAGACTGTCCCGATGCACGGCAGTGTCCACTCCCGCGAAAGTGTCGGTCAGCATCGTTTCGCCTTCGAACTCGACGCTGAGAATCATCTCGAATGCAGCTTGCAGTGCGTCGTCATGCTGCATATAGACTAATCCATCGCGCTGGACTGCCGCATAGATCTCAACATAGCTGCTTGCTGTGTCGCCCCTGAAACACGCATAATCAATGCTTGCAATCGATGATGCAAATCCTGTCAGACAGCAAATGATGATCCCCAACGATGAGAAAAAAAAGGAAGTTGATGGCATGACATGACCTATGTGGTTTCAGCCGGTTCCTTATCTCGAAGCAAGCGAACGGACACAAGCTTGGAAACACCCTCTTCCTGCATGGTGACGCCGTATAGATTGTCAGCGATCTCCATGGTTCGCTTATTGTGGGTGATTAAGATGAATTGTGTCTCAGTTGCGTGATGCCGGAGCATGCGAGTGAAACGATCAATATTCGTATCATCCAGCGGAGCATCGACTTCATCCAACACACAGAACGGTGACGGTTTGACGCGATACAATGAAAAGAGAAGAGCGATCGCCGTCATCGTCTTCTCTCCCCCCGACATCAAACTGAGTGATTTCAGCCGCTTTCCTGACGGATTTGCCCAAATCGTGATATCAGCTTCAAGCAAGTCCTTTCCGCTTAGAATCAGGTCTGCTTCGCCCGCTGGAAAGAATTCAAGGAAGAGCGTCTGGAAATTCGATCTTACTGCTTCAAAGGTGTGCAGGAATTTTGCTTCGGCGGTTTCATTTATTTTGCGGATCGTCTCTTCGAGAGTAGCCTTTGCCTGCAGCAGATCCTCACGGTTCTTCAGCATACTCTCAAGACGGGCATTCTCCTGTTCGTATTCTTCAACTGCAAGAAGATTGACCGGACCGAGGTTGTCAATCCGACCTTTCAACTCCTGAACAAGCTCCGGACTTGTCTCAATATCTATCAGCTCCGGATGTGTCTCCAAGAAATCCTGAGCCGAGGGATTCAGATTATACTGGTTTCGCGCATTCGTGAGCAAAGCTTCCATTTCACCCTGCAAGCGCGCAACATCCATGCTTAACTTCCGCTCGCCTTGCAGAGCATCCTCCTGCCCGGATCGCAATTTTCGCAGTGTATCCTCGCGCGCGGTGATTCTTGATCTTATATCATTCAAAAGCTGGGTCGAGGCGTCAACATTGCGCAAACGATCGTCCCGCAATTGAAATCCATCGGATAATTGCGTCTCGATCTCCTTCAAACGAGATTCGATGCGGACAATGTCGTTGACAGCCTTTTCCGCAGCTCGCTCATTCGTCTCCTGAGTTTCACGCAGCTCGGTTAATGAAAGTTGAATCCTCTCAATATCCGCATCAACCAAAACCATGCGATGATGAATTGTATCACGACTCTTTTCAGTCTGATGCAGTCGATCACGCGCGGCATTTAAATCATTTCGGGCAAATGACAATTGCTCAGAGATTACTTCGTATTGGCTTTCCTGTTCGGCGAGATGCTCTTTAAGTGCCCGAATTCCAGACTCGGTCTCGCGAATGGAGTCATCGATCAATGCGAGCTGAGAATCACATGCTTGAATTCGCAGCGCCGCATCCTCTTCCCGCGTCTTTAATGAGCTGATGAGCGTAATGATCCTGACTTCGTTTTCCCGCAGCTTCCGAATCTCCTCAGTAGAAGCTTGAAGCTTGCTGCTGCTTTCCTTCAGCAGATCATTCTGAGTGCGAATCCTCTCTGAGCACTCGCCAAGCGAAGCAATGATCCCCGCCCGCTTTTTTGCGTTCTGTTCTATTAATCGCTGCAGTTCGTCTCTCTGTGCCGTCAATCCCAAATCAACAGGTCTCTGCTGTTCAGCGGATCCCGCATAAAAGATTCCGTCCGATTGAATCCATTCACCTTCGAGTGTGACAACCGTAGAGCGAGTCTCCGTACACCATCCCCGCAACGCGAGAGCATCTTCCCAGCTTTCTACGATCACGGTGCGCCCCAAATAAGCGTAATGAGCTGAATTCAGATCGCTTGCCGGTATCAGATCAATCGCCCTGCAGAGAGCGTTTGCGGGAAGCTCATACTCGCTTCGGTCTGCAGTTTCAGCATCACGAAGCGTTATCAGCGTCGCGCGGCCTGATTCGTCCAAACGCAATTTCTCGATCGCTTTGAATGTCGTTTCAATCGAATCAGTCAAATAATGGTAAGCGGCCGAGCCAAGCACTCCTTGAAAAGCTCGCCGATATTTATCCTCCACATTAATGCTGTCGCCAAGCAAACCCCGCAATCCCTGAATGCTTGAATTGCGCAATGATTTCAGAGATTCACTGGAACGCGGACCCTTCTCTTCAAGAGTAGAAAGCAGATCCAGTTTAGATCGAGTTGTCTGTTCAAGTGAATTGAGAAGCTTTATTTCCTCTGTCAGTTCCTGCTTTTTCAGCAACGAATTCTCGAGCTGCTCGCTGATACTCCGATGGTTTTTTTGAAGATCCGCTTCAATCAATGAAGCTGATTTCTGCTCAGATTTCAGTTCTTCCAGTTCAACTGCCATTCTGTCGCGTTCTACAGAAATGTTTTCAATCAGATATTCCGCAGTTTCTTTTCTGCCTTTATTGGAAGCTTGCTGTGCAAGAGCATCCGTATGCCGGCTTTGAGCGGAAGCGAGCTGTACGCGGGTACTCTGCATTGCATTCTCATGAGCAACAGCTTTCCGCTCCTGTTCCTGCAAGGTATTCTGCTCGCCGCTGTAGTTTTTCTGGGCATCGGAGAGTAACTGGTCCGCTGCTTCCAGCTCGCCTGCAGTGGCTTCTTGCTGAAGTTTTTGTTCCTGCATGCGCCGATTCAGGGTATCAAGCTTTTCCGCCGAAAGTATCCGTTGTCTGTCCGTTCTCTCAATTGTCTCGTGGCAGGCCTGAACCGTGGCTCGATGACCGGCTTGTTCAGCCTCGAGTGTCGAGATCTTGCTGACTACCTCCTCCAATAACCTGCGATATTCTGAAGCATTCTGCTCGGATTCGATCAATTCGCGCTTCAGCTCCTCAAGCTTTGCGTCTTCGGCACGCAATGCGCTCTTTAGAGACTCGGTCGAATCCGAAGATTCCCGCATGGCCGCTTCCAGCGGCTTAAGTTCATTTGCCAGCCTTTCATACTCGTGATACATGAGCGCCGATTCCATCGAACGAAGATTCTGCGAGTATTCTTTATAGCGGCGCGCGCGCGATACTTGTCTTTTCAGCGAAGCGACCTGTCTTTCCACCTCATGCAGAATATCGGCAAGACGCATCAGATCGCCTTCGGTTTGCTCGAGTTTACTAAGGGCTTGTCTTCTGCGCTGCTTATACTGGGTGATGCCTGAAGCCTCTTCAAAAAGCTGGCGCCTGCCTTCACCTTCTTCGCGGAGAATTGATTCCACCATTTTCAATTCAAGAATGGAATACATATTCGGACCCATTCCGCTGTCATTAAGCAGATCCGTAATATCCCTAAGGCGGCAGGCATTTCCATTCAGCAGATATTCGCTCGTGCCATCCCGATGGAGCCTGCGGGCGATTTCTATCTCGGAATAAGGCAGATTGATTCTGCCAGATTCGTTATTGACCACGACTCTGACTTCGGCAAGATTCAATGGTTTTCTGTGATTCGTGCCGTTAAAGATCACGTTCTCCATTCGCTCCCCGCGCAGCACTGACGACCGCTGCTCGCCGAGCACCCACCTGAGGGAATCGACAACGTTAGACTTGCCGCATCCATTAGGACCGACGACTGCGGTTATGCCTTCGGCAAAATCGATTTTCGTATCGATAGCAAAAGACTTGAAGCCGGATATGGAAAGAGAGGTTAATTGCATATGAACATATCTCTTGAAAGATCGTATCTCGGTTACACTTCCAATAATTCCTTGACCAACTTTGCAACTGTCTTAGGGTCTGCCTGACCGTTTGTTGATTGCATGACCTGACCTACAAAAAAGCCCATCAGGTTCTTTTTGCCGGAACGGTAGCGTTCGACTTCCTGCGGATGTGCCTTGATCAGCGGCTCGATTAAGGCACGAAGATCCGACTCATCGCCTATCTGTTTTATGCCATGCTTCAAGATAATGTCGCTGACCGACGTCTTATCCACGAGCATCAGCTTGAAAATATCCTTTGCCTGATTTCTTGAAACCGTCCCGGATGCCACCGCTTGCACGAGGTCGGCGAGCCGATCCGCTTTTACGGGTAATGCTTCGATCGTCCAATTGTTCTCTTTTGAAGCTCGCTGGACTTCGGACTGCATGAAGCTTGCTGAGATAACCGGACTGCCGCTGAGCTCGACCAGTGTTTGAAACATATCGCTGATGCCGATATCCGATGCAAGAAAATAGACAGACTCGGAATTCAGAGCATATTCTTCCGCATAGCGCTTGCGGCGTGAAGCGGGAAGTTCGGGCAAAGAAATTTGAATTGAATGAACAAAATCAGGTGCCGTTTCAAGTTCGACCAGATCCGGTTCCGGGAAATAACGATAGTCATCCGATCCCTCCTTGCGCCGCATCGGCCGCAATTCGCCCTTTGCTTCATCCCAGAGCAGGGTTTGACGATGTATCTCACCGCCGGATTCGTAAACAGCGATCTGCCGCTCCATTTCCGTTTGAACCGCGCGCTCAATGCTCCGAATCGAATTCAGGTTCTTCATTTCGGTTCGTTCACGAAAACCATCTTCTCCAACAAGCCTGACCGAGACATTCGCA
>JAHIZR010000268.1 GCA_018814465.1 bacterium
CAACTCACGAGAACTACTTGTTGCGGTAACGTGCGGTCCGAAGAATCTCTCTCAGAGTCTCCGGAGCCAGAAACTATGAGAGATCCTTCGCCGCGCAGGATGTCTGTTTGATAAAGCGATTGAATAGGTGCGCGGCTCAGGATGACAAGCTAAAAGGACTCGGCGATCCCGATAAGGACAACAGATAACAAGAAAAAGACCGCAGGCGTTGCGGTCTCTTTCAGCGTGTGTGTGAATCTATCAGTCTATCTTCCGCCGTTAGTACTCACCGTTCGATCAAGTCCGGCAGGGATTTCACCGCGCTTCACCATCGCCGCGCTGTCTTCGGGCGTGGAAGCCAACTGCACCGGAGCTTCCTGAACCGCCTCACTGCCGTCACCGATAATTGTCGTCGATTTTCCCGCAGCCAGATCGGGAGCCTGCTCCGTCACGGTCGCGGTCGGAACTTCCTGCATGGTTCCCGCGGTGCGCACCGGAACCCTTTCGGAATAGTTGAAATCAAATGCGGTAAATGCCACCAGCATCGCTACCGCAACCCCAAGCCCGGCGCCTGCCCATCCGACGATCCAGCTCGATGACGCTCTGCCGCGTCCGCGCGCCGCACCTCCGGAAATCCTTTTCATTAGTCTGAATTCAAAACCGACGGGACAGGTTTCCTTCGGAAGACTCAGCAAGGCCGCGCGAATGCGCCGGTGCTCCCTGCTCAATTCCGGCTCCGTTTGCGCCGCATAGTTCTGCCACTCAGGCATTTTTGTGTCCTGGCTCTTCACTATCCAACTCCTCATTCGACAAAAAGCTTAACTTTTTTTGCAATCGACTCCTACCTCGATTTACTCTTGATTTAACGGTTCCCAGCGGAACATCGAGAATCGTACTAATCTCTTCGTAGGAAAGATCCTGTACATCCCGCAACAACACCGCCTCTTTGAAATGCCGAGGCAGCTTGTCGATTTCCCGCAGTATCATTTGCGTTCTCATCGCGCCGTCAACTTCCTTGACGACATCCATCGATGAGTCTTCGATATCGTAATCCCGCTCTTCACTTCCCTTGGAACTGATCGAGAAGAAATTCCTGACTTTTCTCCGGCGCAGCTCGGTTTTGGCCAAGTTGGAAGCAATGGTGTAGATCCATGTCGAAAACTTGGCGACCTGATGGTACCGATGTTTATTACGGTACACGCGCAAAAAAGTTTCCTGCACGATGTCTTCGCCGTAAAAATTGTCCCCCAAAAGTCTGCCGACAAAGTTGAACAAAGGATTCTGATAACGCTTGACGATTTCATCAAACGCAGCCTCATTGTTCTGCTGAAAGGCGAGAATCAACTCTTCGTCAGTGAGACTGGGAATCGGCTTGTCACTCATTGCCTACCCTGTGTACGCAATAGACAGGTTTTGGGTTCCACTGGACTTAGGGGTTGAAAAACACCAGATCCAATCGTAGAATCCGTAATCCGTGTCGCTGGTTTTAGATTTTGCATGTATCTCAAGCTCGAGTAAATCGAGCACTAATTGCTGCAGCCGTTCGCGGCCTAAACGCTTCGCGGACATGATAAATTCTTTACTTTTAAAACTTTGACCGCCAAGAGCGGCTTTGATTACCTCTTGGCTGTTGGGTTTCCGTAAAGCCGCTTCAACCTGCCAGACCCGCATCAAGAAGCGGCGCAACATGCCCAATAATGCCAGTAGTTCAATTCCACCATCAAGCAGAGACTTTGCGATTTTTAGCGCTAAAGAGGCGTTGCCTCTCAGAATTGCGTCCTGAAGTTTAAAAATATCATAATCTGACGAAACTCCTCCGATTTTCATTAAGGTCTGAACACTAATCTCGGAGTCGTCTCCCGAATAGAGAATCGCGGATTCAAGTTTGGAACGGATATCAATCAACTGAGCGGATGATGTCTCAATCAAAAATGAAATCGCTTCGGATTGAATTGTTTTGCCGCGTTCTTTCGCATACTGCACAATCCATTTCTCGCGGTTGCCGACGTTCAATTCAGGAAAGTCCAGAACCATCGCATTCTTGGTGGACCATGCCCCCAGCCGGTCCTGCTTGTCTTCAAGGAACTGAATCATTACGAGCGATGTCGTGGAGACCGGATTCGCCAGATACTTGGTCAGGGCGGCACGTTCCGCCGCCTTGATTTCTTTCGGAGACTCGATTAGAACAACTCGCCGCTCGGCCATGAACGGCAGGCTCGTCAATTCATCCCAAAGCTCGCGGCCTTTGATATCCGATCCCCGCAGCTCGCAGAAATCGAAATCCTGCTGCGCAGGATCGAGAACGCTTCGAATATAAAAATCGCGCGCCTGCTGAATCAGATGCAATTCCTGTCCTGTGATCACCAGCACATCGAACCGCTTCCCGTCCTTGATCGTTTTCTGAAAGGATTTATATGCCAATAAGGCGTCGGTCTTAGCCGTTTTTGCCGCCACGAGTCGCCTCAACAAATCCGCTGAACAATTTCATCTGTCTTTCATCATATTGCATCCGTTCCGGGTGCCACTGCACCGCCAAGCAGAAGGGATGGCTTTCATGCTCGATCACTTCAACAATCCCTTCTTCCGAATAGCCGACCGCCTTTAATCCATCGCCGATGCGATCGACACATTGATGATGAAAGCTGTTCACTTCGATTGGCTCCGGACCAAGCAGCCTGGCGATAAGGGAGTCCGGTTTCACGGTCACCATATGCGCGATTAAGGACGAACCGGCTTCCTGCATATGATGAACGATACTCATTTGATGCGGTAAATCCTGAATCAAACTGCCGCCGAAATGCACATTCAGCAACTGAATCCCCCGGCAGATTCCCAAGACCGGTTTACCGGTTTGCAGAAAGTGTTTTAGAAATCTCTCCTCGAATGCATCGCGTTCCGGTACTGGCGGATACTTCGTCGGCAGCATTTCCTGATCATATCTCGCCGGATCCACGTCATCCCCGCCAACCAGAAGCAATCCATCCAGTTGACTGCAGAACTGAGTCAACCCTTCATCTTCCTTGATATAGGGAATCAGAACCGGCAGCCCTCCGCCCTTCTCAATACAAAGCGAATAATTCAATTCAACCGAATTGATACTATTGCCCTGCGAAAACTTCCGCGATTTGTCCGGCGGCGCATAACCTGAGATTAATCCGATCAGGGGGCGGTGCATGTTTTGGTTGTTGGTTTTCCGGACGGGTTATACTTTTCGATGATTAGAGACAGTCAGTATCAGGGAACATGTCTGTCGGGATTCCGGATAATTCGCCTTGAAAATCCCGCTTATTATAGGAACCATAGCGAATTTCCGGAATGACAGCTTGCGCTTGCCCTCCGCTTGAGGATTCCGGCAGGGTACCGTGCCCGATACTCTGTCACCTATGTAAAGCTGTTCGGCGCTTAATCCTTGCTCGGCGAGAATTGGTTAAGTGCAACACGCGGGAGCGTGCTGCCTAGTAGAGCGACTCATCTGAAGTGACGGGTAGCAGTTAAGCTGTTTTCGGGATTCCGGATAATCCATCTGCGAAGACTTGACGGATTTCCGGAATGACAACTTTTAAATACCACTCGTTTCATGTAAATCGGTCTACTATAATAGGCCCAGCCAGATAATCGTTAATACTCCGGCCG
>JAHIZR010000026.1 GCA_018814465.1 bacterium
CAGCGGTTATTCGCTGAAAACATACAAGAGCGAACTGAAGAAACAGCCCATCCCTATCGATACCGGCTACGAAATGTGGGTCAGTGTGAGAACCAGAAAGCTCTCCAATGTATCAGCGCGCAACGTAGTGGGAATAGTCTACGGCAACGATCCGGTGCTCAAGAATGAAGTCGTTGTCGTCGGCGCGCACATGGATCATGTCGGCGAGAATGCCAAGGGTGTCATTTTCAATGGCGCGGACGATAATGCATCCGGCACCGGTGTGCTGTCCGAACTGGCGCGAAGTATAGCATCCGGTCCCGCTCTAAAACGCAGCGTCATGTTTATTCATTTCACAGGCGAAGAAGACGGCCTGCTCGGATCAGGATTTTTCGTGAATAATCCGACAATTCCCTTTGGAAATATTGCTTGTATGTTGAACTTCGACATGGTTGGACAGGGTTACGGAGCGGTGGGTATTGCAGGCGGGCACCAGCTTGGCGCGCCCTGGTACGAGTACTATAACGCGCTTCCCGCCGCTGAACACGAACGCATCAAGCTCTATCGTGAAGACGGGTACGCAGGCAGCGACAACGGACCGTTCATGCAGTCAGGCGTGCCTACCCTTTCGTTCTGGTCGCGGGGCGATCATCCCTTTTATCATAATTACACGGATGATTCTGAGTTCATTGTTGACTCGGTCCTGACAAATGTTGGCCATCGCGCCGAGAGTTTGATTCGCTTTATCGCTGATTATACGGAGCCGTTGGCTTCCCGTTCCGATTCATTGCGCAACATCGCCAGAACAGCGACCACACTGAATCTGCGCGGTTTTTTCGTTGATCCATCGGGCAGTTTGCCCAAATTATCAGCGCTCACAGCAGCCTGGCTGCCGCATGATGCATTCATACCGGTTGCTGAGATGACCGCACGCGCCGCCGAGATTCACTATGTCTGCAAAGAAAGAAATCTGACTTCATCGGGTCTCGCGGAAGCGGTAAATGCTTATGCTAATGACAAATTCGGAGTATTCCTTTCGATTCCGGAAGCATCCTTTGTCGGGCGTACGCCGCAGGAAGCTATCACGTTGGTTCGTCAGGGATTATCGCTGGTTAGTCTGGTACCGGGCAACGGCAAATCCGGCGGAAAGATGTCCGATGAGATTCAGAGGATTCTGCTTGATGCGGGGCTTTATGCCGAGGTGCCCCTCGATTTCGGCGCTCCCGCGCGGATTTCAACTTGGAAAGATCATGCCATCGTGACCGCGAGACTTGCTGATTTTGCCGGCATTCCTGAAGAGATTCGGGAGTCCTTACTGACAAGCGAGGCACTCTTGGTGCTTGAAGTCGAGCCGGATATAACCAGCGAACAAATTGAGTCGATTCGTTCCGGCAGACAGCGGCAGGTTCACCTGAATTTCGGAAACGCTTATCCCGAACTCAGGGAAAACGAAATTAAATCCGCAATTCGCAAGCTCTATGGAGCGGAAATGAGTCGGGATGATATTCTGTTGCTTTCGGGCGGAAATCTTCGTAGATTCTTCAAATCGTAATTCGATATCATGGAAACACTTTTCGATAAACTGCATCGCGTCGATCCCGAGTACTACACTGAGGAATACGTAGCAAAGCTCTCGGCTCAGTTGGAGCGCATCCGCAGCTTGAAGCGGAAGCGGAATGCGGTGCTGTTGGCGCACAATTATCAGCGGCCTGAGATATTTGAGATTGCGGATTTCACCGGAGATTCTCTGGGCTTGTCGCTCGAAGCCGGAAAGGTGAAATCGGCGGATGTGATTGTTTTCTGCGGCGTGCATTTCATGGCGGAAACCGCTAAGATTGTCAGCCCGGATAAGACGGTTCTCCTCCCTCATCTGGGAGCGGGGTGCGCACTTGCCGACACAGCCAATGCTGTTGATCTGGAGCAGCGAATCACCGAACTGAAAAAGCAGTTTTCGGATTTGCAGACGGTCTGCTATGTCAACACGACCGCCGACGTGAAGGCGCTCTGCGACGCCTGCTGCACGAGTTCGAATGCCGTCAGTGTCGTAAAAGCCATGCCGGCAAAGAACGTGCTGTTTGTACCGGATCAGAATCTGGCGCGTCATGTCGCTCTGCATGTCCCCGATAAGAATGTCATTGCCTGGGATGGCTATTGCTACGTGCATCACCAGATCACGCCGGAGTCGGTGGAGAGCATCCGCAAACAAGTGCCGGGTATCAAAGTGCTGGTCCATCCCGAATGCCGCGATGATGTATTGAAACTCGCGGATGCCGCACTTTCGACAAGCGGCATGATCGAATATGCGCAGGCCAGCGATGCCCAGCAGTTCTTGGCCGTAACCGAATGCGGGCTGTCTGACATGCTGCAAATCAATGTGCCTGAAAAGCAATTCTTCCGCGCCTGCAAGATCTGCCGCTTCATGAAGATGATCTCGCTGGATGATGTGGAAGCATCGCTGGAGAAGATGCAGTTTGAAATCACGCTGAGCGATGAAGTCCGGCTCAAAGCCCAGCGATCGTTAGACCGAATGTTTGAACTAACCGGTGGAGCACGCGACAACCTGAAGTTGCCTGCGTACGTCGCAGACGAATAATCTCTTTCGCGCCCCCCTCCCTTACTATCTACAACCCACCTCTTAACCTGTCTGAAGTAACATGACCGACAAAAATTTCCGAATCGAAAAGGATTCGCTGGGCGAATTGAAAGTTCCGGCGGATGCCTACTACGGTGTGCAAGCCGCCCGTGCTGTTGCTAATTTTCCTATTTCCGGACTGAGACCGCATGAAATCTTCATCCGTGCTTATGTTATTATGAAGCGATCCGCCGCGGTCGTTCATAAGAATCTGAAGATGCTGACCGATGAACAAGCCGATGCTATTATCAAGGCGGCGGATGAGATGCTGAAGGGTGAGCGGCTGGATCATATCGTCGTGGATGTCTATCAAGCCGGAGCCGGCACATCCACAAACATGAATGTGAACGAAGTGCTGGCGAACCGTGCCGCCGAGATTCTGGGTCTGAAGCGCGGCGATTACAGCAAAGTTCATCCCAATGACCATGTCAACATGGCTCAGTCAACCAACGATACCTATCCGGGCACGATGCGCATCGGTCTTTCGATGAAATTCCCGGATCTGTTGAAGGCGATCGATTACTGCATTGCTTCGTTCGAGAAGAAAGCTAAAGAGTTCGACGATGTCATCAAATCCGCACGCACACACCTGCAGGACGCGGTACCGATCCGGCTCGGTCAGGAATTCTCCGGTTATACTTCGATTCTCAAACGCTGCCGCGCGCGATTGGTTGAAGCGGAGTTGGGACTGCGGCAATTGAATCTTGGTGCGACCGCCGCCGGAACCGGCATGAATGCTCACCCGGACTATCGCAAGCTTGTTGCCGCGGAGATCAGCAAGAAAACCGGCATCGAATTCCATCCGGCGGAAAACCTGATCGAAGTCACACAGAGCCTTGGCGATTTCCTATACTATTCTTCCGCGCTACGTCTGTTTGCCTTGGAATTCGGCAAGATCGTTTCCGATATTCGTTTGTTGTCCTGCGGTCCGCGTACCGGTCTGGCTGAGTTCAATCTGCCTCCCGTGCAGCCGGGTTCTTCCATTATGCCCGGCAAGGTCAATCCGTCGATGGCGGAAATGATGAATCAGGTCTGCTATCAGGTTGTGGGATTCGACACCACGGTTGCCTATTCCGCGCATGCCGGACAGATGGATTTGAATGTAATGATGCCTGTGGTAAACTACAATCTGCAGCAAGCGACTCATATTCTCGCGACCTCTATCACGGTTTTCACGGAAAAGTGCATTGACGGCATCACGGTTAATCGCGACCGCTGTCAATACTACTTCGAAGCATCCGTGGGCATGGCGACCATTATGAATCAGCACATCGGATATGCGAATGCCGCTGAGCTTGCGAAGGAATCTGTCAAGAGCGGAAAAACTATTGTCGAGTTAATTCGTGAGAAGAAACTGCTGACGGAAGCTCAGTTGAAGGAAATCCTTGATCCGATGAAGTTGACGGATCCGGACCTGCAGTCGATCAGCAAGAAGAAATAACGACCAATAAGTCTCTCGTCGAGTATCGGTTCTTATTAGATGACAGGCGCTGAGTTCACAGCCTTAGCCATCGGCGCGTTAATCGCCTCGACCGTGTCCGGCGTCGCTGGCGTCGGCGGCGGGATGATCTATCTTCCGGTACTCGTCGAGATCGTGGGTCCGCAGTTAGCGGTTCCCTATCTGACTGTGCTGCTGCTGGCGGGTAACTTTTCCAGATTCTGGTTTGCCCGCAAGCATGTCGATTGGAAAGTCTTGGGACATCTTGCGCTCGGCGCAGTTCCCGGCGCGGCTTTGGGAGCGCTCTGCTTTACCATCCTCCCGGCTTTCTGGATCACGAAAATTCTGGGAGTCTATCTGCTGGCCTATGTAATTCTCAACTTCACGAGAATGCAGTGGCCGAAGCGGGCGACGCTGCAATCGATGACGGTGATGGGTATCCCGGCGGGTTTTTCGTCCGGTATTGTTGGCGGTTCGGGCTTGATCATGGCTCCCTTCTTTCTCAAGTATGGATTGGTCAAGGAAGCCTTTCTGAGCACTGAAGCGCTTGCCGCCGCCAGCACGCACATCATGAAGATTTTTGTATGGAGCGGCGCGTCGATAATCGGACTAAATGATTTGAAGCTGCTCGCCCCCCTCGCGGTGTTGATGATTGTCGGCACATATGTCGCCAAGCTTCTGATCACCCGTATGCGTGTGCAGGTTTTCAAAGTCATTCTGCTTGTCATGCTCTCCTTAGTCGGCATTCGATTTCTCTTTTACTAACATACAGGATTGTCCATTATGCGCAGCTTGTTTGTCTCCGGAAGAAGTCTGGTAATCCTTGGACTGCTTGTATTCTGCGGGCTGGGATTTTCGCAGGTTAAGCTTGGCGAAGCGATTCCCGAGCCCGAACACTATTTCCGGGTTAAGATGCCCTCGTCCGGATTCATCTCAACGCTTCGCGATCTTGAAATCTATCCAGACCGTGAACTCATAGCGGGCGACGGTGTCACTGTCTTATGTGAGGACAATATTGTGGCGGCGACGGATATCGAGCCCTTTGAACAGTCCAGCGAAGTCGGTGTGGATGGAGTATTGCGGATGTGGGGCAACTACCTGTGGAAACACGGAAATCGAAAGACAATTTCCTTTCCAATGGATAATGGGCAGATTGCGTTGTGGGAGGATTGGAGAATGGGAATGCGTCCCAAGAAATCCGGCGGGAAATATATTTTTACTCAAGTCACTACACCGGACGGCGGCCGCGCGAATTACGATAAATTCTTGGCGTTCGTGGCTGAACAGATGGGCGCGATCGCACTGCAGCGAGAGAGTGAGATCGTCGTAGATGACTCGATTCACGTCGGTGACTTAATTGTCTCCTTGCGAGAAAACAAACAAAGCTGGTTGGGTCTGGTACTGGATATGTGCAAAGGACCTAAAGGCGAGAAGCTTTTTCTGGTTGGCACCAGCGGCGCTCCCGCCACGACTTTTTATGTGATGCGACCCTATTCGCCCGTGCAGGGATTGAATGAGTGGTTCACCCTCGAAGGCGCGAAATGGGCAATCGGCGACGGCGCCCGAGTTTACCTTAGGCGCGTCCGATTGGAACTATAGGGCTTACAAAATCAGAAAAACAGAAACCGCGAAGTGCAGTACTTCGCGGTTTCTGTTTTAACATTGTCTGAATCAGCGGCTGCCGAATGATGATCTATCGGCAATCACACGCACGAGCGGCGGCAGAGTGCCGCGGCCGTTCACTTCAAGCTGGTAGCCGTTGCCCAGCGGACAAACGGTCATTTCGGTTAAGGGGCCGAAACGGATCGGTGGATTGCTCCATTGCCTGCCATTCGAGAAGGCTACCGCAACCGACGGTCCGACTTCGGTTCCCGGACAGCCTATCCGCGAAGACGTCACAAGAAACGAATCCTGTTTTGCCGGAGCATAAAGCACCGCGGAAGTCTCCCAGCCAAGAGCCGCTCCGACAGCTCCGCCATCAAGTGTGCGGAATGCGTTATCGGTGCGCATGCGAATCGGAATCGAAGACGTTGCCGACAAGTACTGCAGCATCGCGCTGGATTCATTTAAGTCTATTACAAGCCGCTTCCCGGGTGTAACGACTTCATCCTGCAGGTTTTCCTGTCCCGGATAGTGATTCACCTGAACAAGATTAAAGTTAACCTGAACAGGTTCATCGGCAAATCCGATTGCCGCGCAAGCCAAAGCGACGATCAGGATGAATAAGCTCTTCATAATTATTGGACTCCGGGTTGAACTACACCATAAGCATGCGCAACCCGTGTGCCGACTTAAAACGTGATTAAAACGGCTGTTATTCAAGTGGTTAATCATTCAGAATATATATAATGTATGGCAGATCGCAAATTATCGTGCAAAATGCAAATGCTACCCGGTCGAGTCAATCCTGCGGCCAATATCTTCTTCATCATCAGTACTCCCGGATTCCGAATCGGTCGAATCCCCTTCGGTCGGCGTATCCTGTCCCGCCTTGAGTTCCTCCGAGAAATCGGTAATCGCTTCGCGACCCAAAAATTCAACCAAGGCTTCCCCTTCCATCACCTCTACTTCGAGCAGCTTCATTGTCATCGCCCTTAAGTTATCGATCTCATTCCGCAGAATCTCAAGGGCTTTCGTGTAGCAATCGTCAACGATCTGCTTCACTTCCTCGTCGATGGCTTGAGCTGTTTTCTCTCCGTACAGGTCGTCCTGAGTCTGGAACGGCATCTCACGATTTCCGTGTGAGCGGGTTCGATACACAACCTGACCCAATTTGGATGACATGCCGTAATCCATGACCATGGAGCGCGCCATTCCGGTCACCTGTTGCAGATCGCTGTAGGCTCCCGAGGTCACCTCGCCGTAAATGACTTCCTCCGCCGCGCGTCCTCCCAGAGCAGCGGTAATCTTGTCGATGATCTCCGCGCGCGTGACCAGATATCGATCCTCCGTCGGCAGATAGAGAGTATGGCCTAAGGTTGCCACTCCGCGAGGAATAATCGAAACTCGATGAATCGGATCGGTGTGCTCGAGCCGCGCTCCGACCAAAGCATGGCCGCATTCGTGGTATGCAATCTTCTCCTTAACCTTTGGCTTAAGCACACGACTGCGGCGTTCCAGTCCGGTCATCTCACGATCAATCGCCTCTTCAAGATCGGCCATTTCAATCTCTTTTTTGCCCTTGCGAGCTGCCAGCAGTGCGGCCTCATTGATGGCATTCGCCAGATCCGCTCCGACAAAGCCGGGGGTGCGGGCAGCCAGCAGTCGCCAATTGATATTTTTAGCGACTTTTTTACCCTTCGCATGCACGTGCAAAATCTGCTCACGACCGTCCACGTTCGGAGGATCGACCACCACTTGACGATCGAATCGTCCCGGTCGCATCAGAGCCATATCGAGAATCTCGGGGCGGTTGGTAGCCGCCATGATAATCACACCTTTGCTGCTCTCGAAGCCGTCCATTTCCACCAACAAAGCATTAAGAGTTTGTTCGCGTTCATCGTGTCCGCCGAAAGGATTCGCTCCGCGCGCTTTTCCAAGCGCATCCAATTCGTCAATGAACACAATGCACGGCGCTTTTGCCTGAGCCTGTTGAAAGAGATCACGCACGCGCGCCGCGCCGACGCCGACGAACATCTCGACGAAATCGGAACCGGAAATCGAGAAGAAAGGCACTTTTGCTTCGCCCGCCACCGCCCGTGCCAGCAGCGTCTTGCCGGTTCCCGGAGGTCCGACCAGCATCACGCCCTTCGGGATGTTTGCTCCGAGCGCGCGAAACTTGGCGGGAGTTTTCAGGAAATCAACAACCTCGACGAGTTCTTCAACGGCTTCGTCTATCCCGGCGACATCCTTGAAGTTGACTTTCGTGGAGCTTTCGATATAGACTTTCGCCTTGGACTTGCCGAAGGACATCAGGCCGCCGGCTCCGCCGCCGCCGCCCATCCGGCGCAGGATGAAACTCCAGATAATAAAGATCAAAGCGAAAGGCAGAATCCACGCGAATAGAAAACTAGTGAGCCAGTCTGATTCGTACTTGCCCTCAAATTCGATATTTTTCTCTTCGAGAACCTTGACTAAATCGGGATCGTCCACGCGCACGGTTTCAAACAGACTTGAAACCTGCGTCCCGGCCGAATCAACTAAGCCCTCGCCATAGATGAACTCGGGAGTCATGGAAAGACGCCGCACACGATCCTCCGATATCATCTTCTTGAAATCGGAGTAAGCGACTTTCGTCCGGCTTTCCGATCCGATGTAGGCCTGTACCGCGAAAATCGCGACAAGTACGGCCACAAGATACCAAAGCGAGAAGTTATACTTCTTCCCGGGAGGCGTCAGAGGTTTCTTTTTCGGTTGTGTATTTTTGGGATTAGCCACTTTTAGTAGTCCACGCCGCGCTGCGCCAGAATGCCGCTGCGATAGGCATGTTTGATTTCTTTCATTTCTGTAACGGTATCGGCGCGCTCTATGACTTCCTGCGGCGCGCCGCGACCGGTTAGTATTAGCGTTGTTTGTTCGGGCCGAACGTCAAGCAAGTCCAACACATCCTGCACACCGAACAGCCCTAATCCAACCGCGATAAAGATCTCATCGAGCAGCACCAGCTTGTAATCGCCGCTTGACAGTTTCTCCTTGGCGAAGGCGAGCGCTTCTCGTGCCGCAGCTTCGTGCTGTTCGCGCGGAAGCTCGTCGTCGATGATTCCCACAAAACCCTTTCCCATGCGGTGAAATTCCACTTCCGGTTCGAGCCGCTTGATGGATTTCATTTCGCCGTACATCCAGCTTCCCTTGATGAACTGCACGATCAGCACGCGATGACCATAACCAACAGCGCGCAGAACGGTTCCTAACGCCGCCGTCGTTTTCCCTTTGCCGTCACCGGTATTAACCAGGACTAATCCGCGTGATGGTTCGGTTTGTTCGGATGCGATTGTGCTTTCGGGAGAATCTTTCATTGGGTTGAAGATGAATTACCAGAGCATTCCCATTTGGAACGATAAATTTACAGGCGGATAATTTTCCTGCCAGCGATCCGCCATATCGGGGCTGAATGTTAGCTGCGGTTCGAAGAAGGTGGTTCGCCCCTTCCATTCGGTACGATAGCCTGCCAATACCGTCAAGCCGAACCAGGTTGCCTTATGCGTATCACCCGGCGGTGGTCCGTCGATGTTTCGTCTTCCGGATTGTCCCCAGCGCACCAGCGGTCCTCCGCCGATATAAATCATCGGTCCATCGGGAAAGAGATAACGATGCAGATTGACTCCCACATCGTACTCGCGATAGTACGAGCGATGCGTCTGTGTAAACATCATCCCGCCATTGAGAACTTCATCGGTTACCGGATCGACAATAACCGGTTCGATCAGTGTCGAAATAGTATTGCGCATCCACAGGTAACTTATATATAAGGATACTTGTGTCTGCGCGCCTACGGGCATTTCACGCCGCAAGGACAGCATTGTCGCACCGGTCCCTGCTCCTGCATAGCCGTCCTTGTACCACTTGCCGTCCCAGTAGGTGCGCGTGAAACCCCAGCTAACACCCGTCGCGGGAGCCTGCGCCTGCGCCGCTTCCCAAGGAATCGAAAAAACCACAATCACTGTGCTCAGAATCAACAAGGCGTGTTTCATCAGACTACCTCCAGTCTCTTCAACACATACTCAGTAAACCCGGGACGCTTATCAGGTGCGTGATCTGAGAGATCTTAATATGCTTTCGCGAAGATAACGCGCTGACCGGATTCCTTTCCGGTCAGCATACACTTGCCTTTTTCCTTTGCGCCTTCAATCGGAATCACGCGATGCGTCGCTTTCGTCTCTTCCTGAACGCGCTTCTCGTCTTCCATATCGCCCGCCCAATGGACAAGAGCGAAGCCTTCGTCGGCGGCCATATAATCCTTGAACTCATCGTAGGAATTTAGTTCCTTTGTGTTTTCGGTTATCCGGGCCTGCGCTCGATCAAAAAGTTCTCGCTGAATGGTCTCCAGTATCCGCGGCAATTCGGCAGCGGCTTTGTCAAGCGGCAGAACGACTTTCTCGTGATTGTGGCGTTTGGTAACGACAACCTGTTTATTTTCGAGATCGCGCGGACCAAGTTCGATGCGTACAGGATATCCGACCAGATCGGCTTCGGCGAACTTGAATCCCGGCGAAACATTCTGACGATCGTCAGTTTTAACCGTCACGCCGAGCGCCTTGATATCCTTTATCAAAGCTTCCATCGCAGAGAGTACGGCGGAATTATCGTCATTTTTACGCATAATCGGCATCGCCAATACCTGATAGGCCGCCAGCTTCGGAGGAATCACGATTCCGTCATCATCGCCGTGCGTCATGATCAGCGCGCCGATCAGCCGCGTGGACACACCCCATGAAGTCGCCCAAACATATTCCCACTCATTATTCTCCGCTTGGAATTTAACATCGAACGCCTTGGCGAAGTTTTGTCCGAGGAAATGCGACGTTCCGGCTTGCAGAGCTTTCTTGTCCTGCATCATCGCTTCGATGCAATACGTATTAATCGCCCCGGGGAATTTTTGACCTTCACTCTTTAAGCCGTGAATGACCGGCATCGCCATATAATCCTGCGCGAACGTTCGGTAGACATGCAGCATTTTGATGGTCTCCTCGACGGCTTCCTCCGCCGTCGCATGCGCCGTGTGCCCCTCCTGCCAGAGGAACTCCGCTGTGCGCAGAAAGAGCCGTGTTCTCATTTCCCAGCGATAGATATTCGCCCATTGATTGATCAGCAGCGGCAAATCGCGGTAACTCTGAATCCAATTTTTGTACATCGCCCAGATCACCGTTTCCGATGTCGGGCGCAGTACATAGTTTTCTTCCAGCTTTCCGCGCGGGCGCAGTCGATTCTCGCCTTCAATGCGTTCAAGCCCCGAGTGAGTTACAACTGCGCATTCCAGCGCAAAACCCTCGACATGCGCGGCTTCCTTTTCCAGATAGCTCTGCGGAATCAGCATCGGAAAATAGGCGTTGACATGGCCGGTTTCTTTAAAAAGCCTATCCAGATTCTGCTGTATCGATTCCCAAATTGCGTAGCCATTGGGGCGGATAACCATGCAGCCTTTCACCGGTGCGTGGTCGGCCAGCTTTGCCTCACGGACGACGTCTGTATACCACTGTGAATAATCTTGATCGCGAGGCGTGATGTTCTTTGCCATAGTGCGAGTATCGAGGTGTTTAGGTGTGGGGTTATTCCGAGAAAGCGATTAATTCTTTCGACAGCTTCATTGACTCGTCATCAAGGGGCTGAATCAGCGAATCCTTCTCGGCGTTCGTAAACAATCTGCTGTTGCGGATATTCCGCTTCGTCGTCAGGATTTCTCCCTTGCGGCTGAGAATAAGCTTCCGCACCTCTTTGGGATCACCTTTTTTGTCGTTCCAGAAAGAACGAATCATCTCTTCCAGTTGCTGTCTCTTGGCGGCCTGCTCGGTCAGAAAAGCTTCATCGATGCTGCGGCCCGGATCTTCTGCGGGAATCTGAGTCTCCATGGCTGCTTCGGGCGCTTTTTTATTCTCATTCTCCGCGGATTTTCCGCCGCATCCGCAAAAGAATAAAGCTGAAACAGCAACAGCGATACCGATAGACAGTGATGGTCTCATAATATCCTATTCTGATGTAGCGATGACAGTTGCGATGGCGGCGGATGACACGATCGTCCCGGCGATGTAATAGGCTTTATGCGCATTCTTCCAGCCGGCACGATAGCCGTTTTTCCAGCCGCTGTTGAATTCCGCTTCAGCTTGAATCGGCGGTTTGGCGGGACGGCGCGGTTCTACCGTCCAGGGCAGCCACAGCAGCGGAACATTGCCGAAGCCTGCAAAGAACCAGCCGAATTTCCCGGCATTCTGATCGCCGATTTTCGCGCCTTCCTGGAATCCCTGTTCATAGAGACCCATGATTCGCGGCGGAGCGGAATCCATATCGACCTGTCCGACCTGATCAACTTCGACCGCGCCGCGAAAATCCGGCCACTCCGCATTCGCGCAGGTCGCATAGATCAATAATAGCATCACCATGAATGATTTCATTGTACAGTCCTGATGATTGAGATTAAATGTGAATCGCATGCCCGTAAGCCGCCGCCGCTGCTTCCATCACAGCTTCCGACAGCGTGGGATGCGGATGCATAACTTCGAATATCGACTCCGCAGTCGCTTCCAGCGCTTTCGCCACGCAGAGCTCCGAAATCATTTCCGTTGCTTCCGAGCCGACGATATGCGCGCCGATCAATCCTCCGAATTCCTCCTCGAACAGCAGCTTCACGAAACCGTCCGTATGCCCTACCGCGCGCGCTTTCCCCGAAGCGGAAAACGGAAACTTCCCCGCTTTATATTTGATGCCAAGTTCCTTGCACTTCGCTTCCGTATAACCGACACTGGCAACCTGCGGCTGGCAATAAGTGCAGCCCGGCACGCTGGTGTAGTCGATCGGACGCGGTGACTTGCCGGCAATACTCTCGACGCAGACAATGCCCTCATGTGATGCTAAATGTGCTAACTGCGGCGGACCGATCACATCGCCGATAGCGTAGTAGCCGGACTTGTCCGTACGGTAGAATTCATCAACCTTGATATAGCCCTTATCGAGAGCAATACCGGTTGATTCAAAGTTCCAATCCTTAAGATTCGCCTGAAAGCCTATTGCGACGAGGCAAAGATCGCCTTTGAACTCGTTCTTACCCTTGTCGCTCTTTGTTTTAACGACGACTTGTTTCCCCGACTTTGTCACGGCTTCCACAGTTGTTGACGTGTGAATATCCATACCCAGCTTGCGGAAAGCCAGCGCCACCGCTTTACTGGAATCCGCATCTTCAACGGGCAGGATTTGCGGCAGCAGTTCGATCAAGGTGACTTTAGTTCCCAGCGCGGCATAGAAATAGGCGAATTCGACTCCGATCGCACCCGCGCCGATCACAATCAGATCTTTCGGCTGCTTTTCCTGCAGCATCGCTTCCTTGTAAGTGATAATCTGCTTGCCGTCTATTTCAACGCCCGGTAGATTGCGATTAACGCTCCCTGTAGCGATAATGACATGCTCGCCCTGTATTGTCTCCAGCACTGTCCTACGGTCGTTCTTATTAAGCACCTCAATGGTTCGATCACCGATAATACGGAATCTTCCATCAGGCCGGTGAATCTTCCCGCGTTTCACGAGAAACTCAACACCTGAGGAATTCTTCTCGGAGACTTCACGGGATCGTTTGATGATGCGCTTCCAGTCTAAGCCTTTAATCTCAGCCTGAATCCCCAGCTCGGGAGCAAGATGTTTGATGTCCTGATAGGTTTCAGCAGTCTTGAGTAAAGCTTTCGACGGAATGCAGCCCCAATTCACGCAAACGCCTCCTAACGGCTGTTCATCGATGACACAGGTACTCATCCCCAGTTGTGCCGCGCGAATTGCCGCCACATATCCGCCCGGACCGCCGCCCAGCACTACTGTATCGAATTTTTTAATATCTTTTGCCATGAATATTTCAGTAGTCTGAATGTCGATTAGCTATTTCGCGAGATTACCCAGATGAGCCTGTTCTTCCAGCCAGCGCTCGCAATCAATCGCCGCCATGCAACCGGCTCCCGCCGCTGTGATCGCCTGCCGATAACGATGATCATGCACATCGCCGGCTACAAATAATCCGGGGATGTCGGTCAGTGAGGTATTCGGCTGATGGAGCAGATAACCATTGCTGTCGGCTTTCAGAATATCACGAACGATCTTTGTGTTCGGCGCATGACCGATGGCCACGAAGAAACCGTCACAAGGCACATCCTGGACGTTGCCTGTCTTGACATTTTTCACGCGGACACCGACGACTTTCATACCCTCCGCGTCACCTAAGACTTGTTCGGGAACCGAATCCCACATGACTTCGATTTTGGGATTATCGATCACACGCTGTGCCATAATCTTCGAAGCGCGAAACTCATCCCGGCGATGGATTACAATCACTTTGGAAGCATGGCGGGTCAGATAGTTCGCCTCTTCCATCGCCGTATCGCCGCCGCCGACAACCGTCACGACTCGATCCCGAAAGAAGAAGCCGTCGCAAGTCGCACATGCTGAAACACCCTTCCCCATTAGTTCCTGCTCTCCAGGAATCTTGAGCCATTTCGCCGAAGCTCCGGAAGCCACGATCACCGCATGCGCTAATAGCGGCTCATGATCGCCTAAGTTAATCTTAAACGGCTTACCGGAAACATCAACTGACTGCGCTTCATCCGTGATATAAGTAGTACCGAAACGTTCCGCTTGCGTCCGGAATTTATCCATCATTTCCGGGCCGGAGATTCCTTCCGGAAAGCCTGGATAGTTTTCGACGTCACTGGTAATCATTAACTGACCTCCGGGCTGCATGCCGTCCACAACCACCGGATTCAGATTAGCGCGCCCCGTATAAATCGCAGCGGTCAGACCCGCAGGTCCGGAGCCAACGATGACCACATTATGAATATTCAACTGACTCACGTGATTTTCCTGTACTTAGTAGTTTTGTGTTATTACTATTTGTTTATGATTATCATTTAGAGTTTGAAGCGCTCCAAATCCCGAAAACCAAAGCGTATAATTTAAGCATCTTTTTATCCAATGGCAAGCATGAGGATCTAAGGTCTTAAACAGGGATCTTCCCAGTTATACTATAATAATGTTCCCGGAATACATCTATTGCATTAAAATAGCCCTGAATTCCCCGTCCTTTGATTTGTTCTATACAGACATCTTTCATCAATGAACCACGGCGAAAATCTTCACGTGACTCAATATCACTCAGATGTACTTCTATCGTGGGAATACCGATTGTCGCTATCGCATCCCGGATCGCGACCGAAGTATGTGTATAGGCTCCGGGATTGATAACAATGCCATCCGCCCAGTGACGGGCAGACTGAAGCAGCGTGACCATTTCGGATTCGCTGTTCGTCTGTTGAATCAGAACTTCCAACCCGTTCTCTTTCGCAAAGTCCCGAATACTATCCTCAAGCTCCTGATAGCTGTGCTTGCCATAGATATCAGGTTCGCGTGTCCCCAACAGATTCAGATTCGGACCATTGAACACAGCGATCTTCAGTCGCTTCGGAAGCTGTAACGCCGGTTTTCCACCGATAGCTGCCGCTTCGCACAGCCATTCCGTTGTCTCGCTGACATCTATCTCGGAAACTCGAGTCGTGATTGCCGGTTCCCCAATATCCCTTAACAAGACCCAGTTCAGTCGTCCTTCTCTTGATTTTTTGTCATGGCGGATGAATGAAAGGACATCATCAGGACTCATCTCGGCCGATTTGAGATGAACCTTTCGCAATACTTCATCGATTTCCATCGCCTTCAGTGCATCCAGCAATCCGCAGCGTTCCGAAAGCCGCAGCATTGCCCGCAGTCCAAGGAAGACCGCTTCACCGTGCGACAAAGAATAGTCAGTCGCCGATTCAATAGCATGACCGAACGTATGTCCTAAATTCAGGATCATGCGTCTTCCGGAATCAGTCAGGTCTTCTTCGACAACATCGATCTTCACTTGCGCGCATTCAGGAATCATTTCGTAGAGCAATTCCCGATCCCACAATCTCAAATCAGCGCCATCTTCCTGAACCGACTCCCAAAGTTTCCCTCCATGCAGCAGCGCATGTTTCACGAATTCTGCCGAAGCGGACAGTAGTTCGCGCTCCGGCAGTGTTGTCAGTGTCGAGACATCCGCAATGACCGCCGCCGCCGGATGAATGGTCCCGATCAGGTTTTTCCCCAGTGCATGATTCACTCCGGTTTTGCCGCCGATCGCCGCGTCAATCATCCCCAACAAACTCGTCGGCAGCGCAAACCAATCCATTCCTCGATGATAACAGGCAGCCGTAAAACCCGCTAAGTCGGTAACCACTCCCCCGCCTAATCCGATAATAATATCGCTTTTCTCGAAACCGTTCAGAACCAGCTTGTCCAACAAATCGCTTACACGCCGCAGAGTCTTCTCGGATTCTCCCGGCGGAAAGCTGGTAATTATCGTTTGCAGTCCCCTTGCTTCCAGCGCGCGTCTCAGAGGCAATGAATAATGCAGTCCGATTTGCTCGTCCGTGATCAGCATAATTTTCGCGATGCGCTCCCCGAGAAGAAACCGAATCCGATCCGCCGCCCAATCCATTCCGGCATCGGAAAATTCGATTGGCAGCTTTCGTCCTAAGACGCACAATTGCAGTTCGCGCAGCATCATGTTATGCGAGAAGAGCAGTCACCCGTGAAGCAGTCTGCTCAGCACTCTCATTATCAGAAACATCCACGATATAATCCGCTCTCAGATAGCGAGCTTCGCGTTTGGATAACAATTGCTTCAACTTGACAGTGATCTGTACTTTAGTCGCGCATTCACTAAACAGCGGACGGCTTTCCCAACTTGAAATTCTATTCGCTATCGCATCAACAGGGACTCTTAAATAAACAAGTTGTCCGCACTCGAGGACACTGGCAAGATTCTCATCGTTTTCCAGCACCCCCGCCCCCAGGGCAACGACTGCGCTCCGCTGCGCACAGGCGCGCGTCAACGCTTGCGTTTCCAGAACTCGAAAAAAGGCTTCTCCTTCCTGCTCAAAAATCTCTCCAATGCTTCTCCCGCACTCTTTTTCGATTTCCTCGTCAA
Source organism: bacterium (assembly GCA_018814465.1). Lineage (GTDB taxonomy): Bacteria > Electryoneota > RPQS01 > RPQS01 > RPQS01 > JAHIZR01. Next base: position 16,684 of record JAHIZR010000026.1, read on the forward strand.
GGTCCACGAACGGAAGGACAAACGCTTCCGCAACGGCTTTTCCGACTGAACTCTTGCCGCTTCCCGGAAGTCCGCAGAGAAAGATCAAGCCCACGGCAGTCCTGGCGAGCTTTTCAGATGCGCGTGAATTTCGACCATTGAATCACCACCGTACTTTTCCAAGAAGGGATTCATCATAGCCAGCAAGGCCATCGCTTCACCTACAACACAAGCTGCCGGAACCGCGCAAACATCGCTGCGTTCGCTCAAAGCCGGCGACGATTTTCCGGTTTTCAGATCAACGGAGTCCATTGGCTTCCCGATGGTAGACAGGGGCTTCATCGCCACGCGCAGCCTGATGCGTTCACCGTTGCTCATGCCGCCCTCGATGCCGCCGGCATTATTGGTAGGGCGTTTCATTGTCGTTTCATGATTAGGCAGCAGCCGGTCATGCAACTCGCTCCCGAACAAATGAGCCGAATTCTCGCCCAGGCCGATACCGACGGCTTTCATCGCATGAATAGACAGCATCGCCTGCGCAAGAATTCCATCGAGGCGGCGGTCGCCGTGAACATAACTTCCCACTCCGACAGGAAGTCCTTCGATAATAACTTCAAAAATTCCGCCCAGTGTGTCCTTATTAGCCATAGCTTGGTCGATTTTGGCAATCATCGCAACCTCGGAATCGCAATCCAGACAACGCAATCCGCTTGAGTTTCCGCGCGCGCTAATCTCATCCACCGACAAGTCCGCGGCAAGGTTTTTTGCCTCAACTCCGCCGATATTGATCACATGACTGACAACCTGAATGCCGAACACGCCGAAGAATTTCCGGCAGACTGCTCCCAGCGCGACCCGCATCGCCGTCTCCCGCGCGGAAGCACGCTCGATTACATTGCGAATATCTTCATGCTGGTATTTAATCGCGCCCGCCAGATCGGCATGACCGGGACGAGGCCGAGTTAATTTCTCTATTCTACTCTCATCGGTGAGTGGTGTGATCGACATTTTGTCCTGCCAATTCACCCAGTCCTTATTCTCAATCTGGAGCGTGATCGGCGAACCGAGTGTTTTGCCGTGCCGTACTCCGCTCAGGATGTGCGCGATGTCCTGCTCGATTTTCATTCTGTCGCTGCGTCCATACCCCTGCTGACGGCGCCGCAAGTCTATCGCGATATCCTCTTCACTCAGCGCTAGTCCCGCAGGCATCCCTTCGAGTATGCCGGTTAAACACTTGCCGTGACTTTCACCTGCTGTCAGATATTTTATCACTTCTTCTGAAACTCCGGCAGCAATTGCAGCATCGCGTCCTCCATCGGAAACTCGCGGCCCGTCCAAGTGGTAAAGCATTCCGCGCCTTGCGCGATCAGCATGACAAGACCGTTCTCGG